>JAIROC010000238.1 GCA_031257735.1 Bacteroidales bacterium
AACCAACTGTCCATCAAAACATAAGCGGCATGTATTCCATGTTTTATTGCCCGTTTTATCATTGATAATCCTGTGACGGTTTTTTCCATATCAAGTTCATTATAACGAACACAGGTAGCGCTGTCTGACGGATATTCTGTATGATGCTGTTTCTTTTGTTCTTTTGCGGTCAATCCATAATTTTTATTTTTGCTATCGCGATGAAGACTAAAATCGTACGGCACAAGACTCTTGCCATCCCCATAGCATAAAACAAGCAACTTGAAGCCAAATATATAACGGTTATGCACGTGACTATATATACGACTGCCGCCTTCTATTGTTTTACCTGTTTTTGGTATATCCGTATCATCTAATATGAAACATTTTTCTTTGCCATTGTCTTCTCCATGTATCCGAACACAGCGCATAAATTGATGTGCAAACAATCTAACTATTGAACGCCAATCTATTATTGGATTATCCATTAATCTGTATATAGTATTGCCATCCATATTGGTTTGTCCCGTTTTTTGCATGGCATAGATGCTTAAGCCTCCAAATCTACTTAATATCATGGCTATTAGTACTGATATTAATGAAAATCCCTGCTTTTTTACATGCCTGAAAGGATGCAATATTTGCCCTATTTTAAATTGTTTTGCATAACCGAGGATTCCCTCGTCTCTCTTTGTGTTTGTCTCTACAAGCGCGTGTATTTCGCTTAAATTGCTTATCTTTGTACCCATAAGTGGTGATAATTTTTATTACTCGTTTTTTTGTTTATAACTACCACAAAGATAGTAATTTATTCCGAATTATCGCCACTTTTTCCCTTCTTTTTTCTCCCTGAATTTTACTTATTTATAAAGGTGGGAAACTTCAGTTCATAATTAGCTACGCTGCTCTCCGCTTCGCTTCGGGTCATAATTCATAATTGTACTCTATAGACAGACACTAATTAGTGTCTGTCTATAGAGTCAGAAACAGCAATCAATACGCCGTCATTGCGAGCGCAGCGAAGCACCCGTAAGCGCAGCGAAGCTAATCCCTAACCCAAGAACGCATTGATTGTTAGGGATTACCACGTCGCTGCGCTCCTCGTAATGACGGCATTGATTGTTGCGAAAATACTTTATAGACAGACTCTAATTAATAGTTGATCATTGATGGCGCCATTTTCAACTAAATAAGTTGTATCTTTGCAGGTTTGAAAACATATACGAAAATTACAGGATAAGCATATTTATTATGGGACAAAAATATAACGAATACAAAAAGTTAGACCTTACAAAATTAGCAAAAGAGGTTCGCAGGGATTGGGAAAAACAAAATACATTTGAGCAAAGTTTAGAGATTAGAGAAGGAAAATCTACCTTTGTTTTTTACGAAGGACCTCCTTCCGCAAATGGAAAACCAGGTATTCATCATGTAATGGCACGTACTATTAAAGATATCTTTTGCAGATATAAAACACAGAAAGGCTTTTATGTAAAACGAAAAGCAGGTTGGGATACACATGGTTTGCCTGTAGAATTGAATGTCGAACAAAGTTTGGGTATTACAAAAGAAGATATAGGCAAAAAAATATCGGTAGCAGAATATAATCAGGCATGTCGTCAGGAAGTAATGAAGTACAAAGATATGTGGGACGATTTGACGCAGAAAATGGGTTATTGGGTTGATTTGTCAGACCCTTACATCACTTTCAAGAATGAATATATTGAAAGTGTATGGTATCTTTTATCGGAAATATACAAGAAAGGATTGTTGTATAAAGGATATACCATTCAGCCATATTCGCCTGCGGCAGGGACAGGATTGAGTTCTCATGAATTGAACATGCCCGGTTGTTATCGGGATGTTAAGGATACGACCTGTATCGCTCAATTCAAAATGCTGACAAAACAGGATGTTGTTACCAAATGTCCGTGGGGATTTCCAGAGGGCGACCCCATGCCTGATAATGTTTACTTTCTGGCATGGACAACAACACCTTGGACTTTGCCTTCCAATACGGCATTGGCTGTTGGACAGAATATAGATTATGTTTTGGTAAGTACGTTTAATCCCTATTCAGGAGTTCCTGTTTCGGTCATCATGGCAAAAGCATTGCTTCATACGCTTTTCCCTGAAAAGAATGCTGCTTTGAAACGGGAAGATTATCATGCGGGAGATAAAAATGTGCCATATACCGTTATTGCAGAAACCAAAGGAGAGAATTTAGTCGGATTGAAATACGAACAGCTCATTCCTTGGGTAAATCCGGGAGAAGGAGCTTTTCGCGTAATTGCTGGAGATTTTGTTACCACAGAAGACGGTACAGGTATTGTACATATAGCTCCTACTTTTGGGGCGGATGATGACAGAGTGGCTAAGCAGTCGGGTGTACCTCCTTTGTTTATGATTGATGCAGAAGGGAAACGTCAACCGATGGTGGACAGATGTGGAAAATTCTTTCGACTCACGGATTTGGATTCATCTTTTGTTAAGGAAAAAGTAAATGTGGATTTATATGCTGAATTTTCAGGTCGATTTGTAAAAAACGAATACGATCCCAATCTTACCGAAGAAGATACTACTTTGGATGTTGATCTTGCGGTGATGTTGAAAATGCAGAATAAAGTCTTTAAAATAGAGAAGCATATACATAATTATCCCCATTGCTGGCGGACGCATAAACCTATTTTGTATTATCCATTAGACAGTTGGTTTATTCGGACAACAGCGGTAAAAGACAGAATGATTGCCTTAAACAGAACCATCAATTGGAAACCCGAAGCGACAGGCACAGGACGCTTTGGCAATTGGTTGGAGAATCTGGTAGATTGGAATCTTTCCCGTTCCCGTTATTGGGGGACGCCCTTACCGATATGGCGTACGGAAGACGGAAAAGAAACTGTTTGTATCGGTTCTATTGACCAACTGCGAATGGAAATAGAAAAATCAATCGCAGCTGGATTTATGACAAACAATCCTTACAGGACAAAAAATTATGATGATTTTGATTTGCATCGCCCCTATATTGATAACATTTTTTTAGTTTCTTCGAGCGGAAAGAAAATGACACGAGAAACTGACTTGATAGACGTTTGGTTTGATAGCGGGGCAATGCCATACGCGCAATATTATTATCCGAAAAATGACATAAAAGATTCTTTTCCTGCCGATTTTATTGCGGAAGGTGTTGATCAGACACGTGGATGGTTTTTTACTTTGCATGCCATATCAACCATGATTAGTGATACTGTGTCTTATAAAGCTGTTATTTCAAATGGTTTGGTATTGGATAAAAATGGCAATAAAATGTCCAAGAGTTTGGGGAACGGAGTAGATCCTTTTGAAACCATTGAAAAGTACAGTCCGGATGCTACACGTTGGTATTTAATCACCAACGCCCAACCATGGGATAACTTAAAGTTTGATCAGGAGGGAATAGATGAAGTGAGGAGGAAGTTTTTCGGGACAGTGTACAATACGTATGCTTTCTTTGCCCTGTATGCCAATATTGACGGATTTACATACGAAGAAAAGGATATTTCCAATGAGAAACGTCCTGAAATTGACCGTTGGATATTGTCCGAACTAAATTCTCTGATACATGATGTGGATTTATATTACGATGATTATGAACCGACAAAAGCAGGTCGCGCCATACAGAATTTCGTGGATGAATGTTTGAGTAATTGGTATGTACGTTTGTGTCGGCGTCGTTTTTGGAAAGGGGAATACAGCGAAGATAAAATATCTGCTTACCAAACTTTATATACGTGTCTGGAAGTGTTGTCGCAGTTGATTGCGCCGATAGCGCCCTTTTTTAGTGAACGATTATTTAATGATTTGAACAGAGTGAGCGATCGTTATAAGGAACATTCTGTACATTTAACCGACTTCCCAAACGCAAAATTGGATTTGATAGACAAAGCTCTCGAAACTCGTATGCAATTGGCACGACAAATATCATCGATGACGCTTTCATTGCGTAAGCGGAATAATATACGTGTCCGTCAGCCTTTGACTAAGATTATGATACCGCTTTTGTCTGCGGATATGAAACAACAAATTGAGGCGGTTAAGCATTTGATATTATCGGAAGTAAATATTAAGGAAATCGAATATCTGACGGACGAAAATAATATTCTGGTCAAGAAGATTAAGCCGAATTTCAAAACACTTGGACCAAAATATGGCAAAATCATGAAACCGATTGCCTCTGCAATAGAAAGTTTCACCCAAGACGATATTACCGCTATCGAGACAACAGGTAAATATATAATGATGATTGACGGACAACATGTAACCTTATCGCTTGAGGATGTGAATATATTTACACAGGATATTCCGGGTTGGGTAGTCGTCAATGAAGGCAATTTGACGGTTGCTTTGGATATTACGATTACTGATGAACTCTTGGAAGAAGGTTTGGCAAGAGAATTGGTAAACCGTATTCAGAATTTCCGTAAGGAGAGCGATTTGGATGTTGTGGATAAAATCAGGATAACTGTTCAACATCATCCCAAAGTAGACCCTGTAACAAACAATTTCAAGGAGTATATCTGTCGTGAAACTTTATGCGAAGAATTGATATTGGTAGACAGTATTGCCGATAAAAAGAAAATACGTCTTGATTTGGTCGAAGGGATAGAAATTGACATCTTGATTGAAAAAATTAAAGAACATTAATTAAGGCTGTATAAAAAGCATTTCTATAACAATCAACGCCATCATTGCGAGTAATCGTTTTGATTCTCAAAAGCACAAATGCAATGACGCTTTATGTCTCATAATACGGCATTTATAAAAAGCGTCATTATAAGGAGTACAACAACGAAACAATCACTGACAATCAACGCATTCTCAGGTAGAGATTGTTTCGTTGCATTTGCAAAGACAACGTATGGGTTGCCTCTGTTCCTTCAAGTCTTTAACTATGATCCACTTGAGCATCTGTGGAAATAAAAAAAAGCACTCACATTATTTTTTTTGCAAGTGCTTGGTCAGTTTTAATCAACACACTTTATTTGTTGTCGTTGACTGTAACTAAATACGTATTGGTTTTCTTATCATAATTGATGCAAGTAGTATAACCTTTATCCATTTTTTCTGTTGCCCACTTTTGTGCTTCTTTAAAGTTATCAAATGTTTTTGAATCAACCACAGCGAAACACATACTACCACCACCGCCAATTGGGACAATCCAAATATTCGGGTTATATGGGTCATAATGGATACTTGTTTCTGTTATAAAGCCATAGTAATAAAGAGCCTTTTCAATATTAAAAGAAAGAATAAAACATCCATTTTTTTCTTCTGTTTGATTACTTTTAAGTACAGATTGCATGTAGTCAAATAGCCGAGTCAAACCGTCTTTGTGAATTGCATATTGATACGGGCACATAATATCAGGCAAAACAAAAGATTCTTCAGGATGCCATTTCTGTATAGCTGTCATACCATCATTATCATCATTGATGACTAAACTATCTTTTGTACAAGAATTCATTCCAATAGCATAAAAAATCATTGCTATTAAGATTGCTCTTTTTGCTAATTTATACATAATAATACCTCCTTTCTGCACATTTTTTTTCGTCACTGATCATGCCTTTCAGTAATCCTTGTTGATTTAAAAATCACTAAACGATTTAGCAATATACGTTTTCTTGTTTTTACTAGCAATGCTAACTTTCAATCCTTTATCCATTTCCGTTAGTACCCAGTTAGTTAGTTTATCGAACTGTCTTTGAGAAAAAGAAAAACTACCATTATTATCTTCTCCAATCGGATTGTATTTAGCGTATAATTCGCTATCATTTCTGCTTACGGAAGTATAATTTATGAATTTATTGTTGGCGAAAAGAATATAATATCTTTTTTCTTCATAAGAAGTCTTAATTCGTTCTTGCTTCCAAAGCATTGTAGTAATAAAAAACATTTCTCTAAAAAATTCGCAGTAATCATGATAAACTGCATTGTTAAACGGTGGATTGTTAGTCAAGGGATAATGATAAGATACCACACTATCGGTATAGACGACGAAACCATCAATTATACTGCTATCAATATAAGAGACGAAGATGTCTAATACGATACTATCTGTATAAACTCTTACACCATTATCAATTGTACTATCAGTATAAATAACCCTATCTCCCGACATATAAAGAGGATAGTAATCTGAACAATCTCTCTTTTGAGAATAAACATTCGTAGTAATAATAAAGAAAACGAAAAACATTTTTTTAAACATATTAACCTCCTTTTAATCAGTTGTTTATTGTTACTTTAAAAACATACATGCACGTTTCATTTTACTTACATCTATGGGCATGAGCCCAATAAGTACCATCATCATCTTTTCCCTGACAGACCAACCAACCATTCCGAACTTTCCGTTCTACCCATTTGTCGAACTTTTCTTTATCTTTTGATTCTTTGTCCCTTGTCTTACAACCCATAATCTTAGCATCACCCTCATTTTTATCAATATCAATATAATTAATATCAATGAATGGAAAATCAAAAATAGCTGGATCATAATAACTACTCGTTTTCGTTATGAAGCCATAATTGACTAACGTAGCATTAGTACTAAGGGAAAGAATAAAATATCCTTTTTCCTTATCTTGCGACTTTAAATTAAACCATATAAAAGCAGTCAGAAGTCTATACTCTGCGTCTGTATTATAAACTGCATATTCAAACGGTCTCATATCAACTGGTAAAACAAAAGGATAGTTTTCTTTGTCGTAATAACTACTATTCTCATTTGGATTCCATTTGTGTTGAATAGATGAATTACTTTCTTTTGTTTCTACATCCTCTTTTTTACAAGAGGAAACAACACATACCATAGCAAATAATGCTATTATGTGTATAACTTTGATTCTCTTTGTGTATTTCATAAAAAAAATTTTTAATGTTTTTGCACTATTGCGATACTTTAATTATTCAATAAATCATCTCCCAAACTTACCTTATATATATTCCAACCCTTTATCGTTTGAGAGGCTACAAAGATAACACATTTATCTTTACCTTTTGCACTTTTCTTCTTTTTTTTTACTTTTTTTCTTCTCTCTTATTATCAACGAGAAAAAATTATCTACACCCCATTTTTTCTATTTTCTTACACTGTTGTCCGATAAAAATTCAGGAAAATTTCTATCCCCCATGATTTTTTTATGTCTTTGCAATAATAAAATTTGAATAAAAATACAATGCGTAAGGGTAGCAATTTTTTTGATACCCATTCTCGGACAAATGATAAAAAGAATGAAACTACAATAAAATTTTGTATTAAATATCAACTCATGGACAGAACTTCAAACAATAATTATTTTTCCACATCCATAATTAGAAAGTATTCTCTTTCGTTATAGAAGCAAATTAATTAACGGACAAAAAATGTTTTCAACGGAATATTCTCTTTGGTTTACGCCCTTGTGTGTATTGTTGGGCTTAGGATATGCAACTATATTGTATATAAAATCGGATAAACCTGAATTACCTTTATGGGTAAAACGAATTGCTTTTGTGGCACGTACGCTTGCTGTAAGCATAATTGCCTTTTTGTTGTTAAATCCGATTGTCAAGCGAGTAACCAAAGAAAGCGAAAAACCGATTATTTTGGTGGGTATTGACAATTCATCTTCTTTGACAGTGGGGAAGAAAACTGCTTTTTATCAGGGACAGTTTAAGGAAGACTTGCAAACCCTGCTGGGTAAATTAAAGGAAGATTATATTGTAGAACCTTATTTGATAGGGGACACTTTAAGAGAAGGTTCAACTGTGGATTTTGAGGACAGGCAAACAAATCTGTCCGATTTTTTTGAACAAATAGAAACAGTATATGCTAATCGCAATGTAGGGGCGGTGGTATTATTGAGTGATGGTATTTTTAATACGGGTAACAATCCTTATTATATTGCCAATCAAAGCAAGCATCCTATTTATACGGTTTCTATGGGAGATACTTCGATATATAAGGATATATTGATTTCACGGATTAATTATAACAAAACGGTTTATCGAAATAACTTTTTTCCGATAGAAGTTTTGGTTAGAGCCAATAAGTTGAATGCTCAGCGTTCTCGCTTAACCGTCTATCATGACAATGAAGCCATATATGAAAAAGATATACAGATAAGTTCCAATAATTTTTCGGAATGGGTAAGGGTGAATTTTGAAGCCAAGAAATCAGGGTTGCAACGTTTTCGGATTACGCTTTCAGAAGTGAAAGAAGAAATAACCAAGGATAATAATGTTAAGGATATTTTTATAGAAGTTATCGACCAAAGGAAAAAAGTTGCTATTGTATACAATGCGCCTCATCCTGATGTAGCGGCAATCAGTAGGGCGTTGGAGAGTAGTGAGGTTTATCAGGTAGAAACATTTCCCGTAGACAAATTTAATGATAAAATAGGAGAATACGACATTATCGTACTGCATCAGTTGCCTTCTCTCAAAAACTCGGCGGCACATATTAACGCTACCATTCAACGATTGGGGATACCCTGTTTGTATATTTTGGGACAACAGAGTAATTACTCGCAGTTTAATCAGTTGAACACAGGTGTACAGGTACTTGTCAATAAAGAGATGACCAACGACGCCTTCCCTTTATATAATCAGAGTTATGCTACTTATACAGTTACATCACCTTTACAGCAGTTGTTTTCAAATCTTCCGCCTGTAAAAGTACCTTTTGGTAATTTTAAAATGTCAGCTTCGGCGTCTGCTTTGTTGTATCAGAAAATAGGTTCAGTGTCTACGGTTTACCCGCTGTTTGTGTTCAATCAGAGTGCGGAGAATAAGACTGCCGTATTTCTCGGTGATGGCTTGTGGAGATGGAGACTGTATGATTTTATGATGGAAAATCATCATGAAGAATTTGATGAACTTATATTTAAGACTTTCCAGTATCTCTCCACCAAAGCGGATAAAAGTTTTTTTCGCGTGATGGGGAAAAATGTCTTTGCCGAAAATGAAAATATTCACTTTGACGCAGAACTCTATAACCAAAACTACGAATTAATCAATGATCCAGAAGCGCTGATGACCATCACAAGCAGCGATAAAAAAATATATTCTTTTGCTTTTTCGCGTAATTTCAAAACGTATCAGTTAGATGCAGGTTTATTTCCCGAAGGAGACTACACTTGGGAAGCAAAAACATCCTACAATGACGAAAGATATACAAAAACAGGTCGATTCAGTATAGAAAAAATCAATATAGAAACTGTCAATCTGATTGCAGATTATCAACTGATGACAAACTTAGCCTCTTTAAACAATGCCAAAAACTTCCCAGATGACAGTTTGAGTTCTGTTTACGACGCTATTAAAGAGAATAAAGAAATTAAGTCTATCGTACATTACAACAAAATACATACTTCTTTATTAGACAGTATCCTTTTGCTTATAATAATTATGATGCTATTTGCTGCAGAATGGTTTCTGCGAAAATGGAGCGGAGCGTATTAAGAGTGAAAAAGGTACATATAGAAAGATTTTCGTTTTGCATCAGAAAAAAAGATAAATGACGCTTGTAAAGCGGAATAGGAAGTATCAAAAAATACTTGACCATACGAATGTGTGCCATATTCGCCTTTGTGGTTAATTGACAACAGATATTAAAAAAATCTGTGTAAGTCTGTTTTAATCAGCATTATCTGCGTGCTAAAATATTTTGTTGGATTGATTATTGTATAACGCAATACTGAAAATGTATTTTTTTTTGTTTTATGTTTGTCAGTTCAAAATAAAGTTGTACTTTTGCACTCTAATTTAATTCAATAATTGTTTAATTCTAAAACCGTAATAAAATGGGAATAAAGTATATAGCAAGAGAAAAAGGGAATCCATTAAAACCCAAAGAACAAAAAAAATGGTATGCAAGTACAAAAAGTACAGGAGATGTAACACTAAAAGCCTTAGGTAAGGAAATTGCACATCGCAGCACCGTAAGTCATGCTGATACGCAAGCAGTACTTATAGCTCTCACAGAAGTGCTTGTAGAACACCTTTCTGATAATCAAATTGTCCGTTTAGGCGATTTTGGATCTTTTCAGGTGAGTATAAGCAGTGAAGGTGTGGAAAAAGAAGAAAAAGTTACTGCTTCAATAATTAAAAACAGCAAAGTTATTTTCCGTCCGGGAACTGACATTAAAGAAATGCTTAATAACCTGAAATACGAAAAGGCATAAGTATTTGTTTTCAAACGTATATGCGATTTAATTAAGTCGTCCTTACGATTTAGTCAAGTCGTCCTTACGATTTAATTAAGTCGTCCTTACGATTTAGTCAAGTCGTCCTTACGATTTAATCAAGTTGTATATAGTGTCTGTCTGAAAATTGTCATACACGTTGAAAACATTTCGTATATCCGTCATTATTAATCGAAATTTGAAAATTGGCTGACGTAAACAAAAATAATTAGCTATGTTGCTCTCCGCTACGCTTCGGGTCATAATTAGTTGCGCTGCTCTTACGGGTCATATAATTGATTACGCCCTTTCAGGGCTTAGTCTTTAGGGATTTACATTACACAGGGCGTTGCCTTGTGCTATTGATTTCGGGCTTTCAGCCCTTTGCTGTTCACATAAAATTACGCCGAGTGGAGTATAAATAAAAAAAAATCACATAAGGGCGCTTTTGTAAAAAAAAAAATTGTACTTTTGCCGAACAAAATTAGTAAATAATTTAGACAACATTTGAAATGTATAATAGTATTTATTTAGAGGAGACAAATTATGGACAGAATAGTCCGCAACTCTGTATTTCTATAGAGGAGAAGGATAATTATGTCTGTGCGTCCTTATCGGGATGCTTGTTTTTCTTGATAAATAGTCTACGCACGCACGTACGTAATGTATATATAATACATTGTATATTACGTCACACACAACATTCTTTTTCTTTATCAATTAGCATTTTCTTTTTCCCCTTATTCTTTGTGCAGAACTGTATATCCTTTTACAAGTTTCTGCGCGAAAAGATAGTGTATTTATTTACCTTTCTCGAAAAGGAAAACTTTTCTTTATTCCCTTATACATTAATGATTAAACACAATAATATATGAGTAATCCACACAAAAAGAAACAACAATTATCGCGTAAAAACAATGTAAAAGTTTCATCTAAAAAAAGACATATAACGCCAACATATTCTTTAAATATCAATAACAAGCATTGGTTTCGTATTTTTATGATACTGTCTGGCGTAGTGTTGCTTGTTATGTTGTTTGTTGCATCACAATCAGGAGTTACAGGAGACGAATATATAGACTCTAATAATGGAAAATATTCTTTAAAATATTATACAGAAGGAGATACGACGTTCCTGAATTATGCAAATGTACCGGAAGTAAGTAATCTTGCTCATTTAAAATATTATGGTAGCGGATATGAAATATTGCCGGCTATTATGGTGAAATATTTTGGTTTATCGCAATATGAATGTCTAATTCGTCATCTTTTATGCGCTTTATTTGGATATATATTTATGTTATTTGCAGCATTGACAGCACGTGAATTGAAAGATTGGCTTTTAGCATCTATTACTTTGTTAGTAATAGCATTAACTCCTGTTGTTTTTGGTTTGTCTATGTTTGCAACAAGAGATATTCCTATGGCTACAGGATATGCTATTGCAATTTTTGCTTTTGTCCGTATTTTAAAGAGGTTACCACATTTTAAATGGCAAGACATTACAATAGCAATAATTGGAATAGCAATGGCAACAAGCGTTCGTATAGGAGGATTATTATTAGTGGGATATTTGGGTTTTGGTGTATTACTCGCAATAATACTAGAAAAACAGTTCCGGAAAAAATTACTGCACAAACCGTATACACCATTATACAAAATGATTTTGATATTAAGCGGAATTGTCATAGTAGGATCTTTTTTAGGATTGTGTTTGTATCCAAATTTCTTTCATGAAGGACTTGTTAAGCATGTTCAAAATGCATTATCTCTTGTATCCAAATTTTCACAACGTATTCCTATGTTATGGGAAGGAAAAGAAATAGATTCATTAGCTCTCCCTGAACATTATCTGATAAAAAGTTTTTTTATTACCATTCCTGTATTTGCACTGTCTGCATTCTTTTTATTCTTTTGCAATATTCGATCAGTCTGGAAAACCATGAACAAGACGTCTATTTTGTTTTTGTTATTCACTGTCTTTTTCCCAATTGTTTACATACTATATAAAGAATCCAATATATACAACGGATGGCGACACATAACATTTATCTATTCATCGTTTGCAGTTATTGCTGCTATTGGGATTTACCAAACACTGCTTTGGATAAAAAGAGGAAAATATGTCAAAATATGGAGATATGCTTTTTCCGGAATTATAGCGGTATTGATGACAACTGTATTAATATGGATGATTAGAAACTATAAATACACTTATGCTTACTACAACGTTTTTGTGTCGGATCCTTATGGAAACTATGATTTGGACTACTCTGAAACAGCCGCTGTTGTTTCTCTGGAATGGCTTATTAAAAACGAATTACAAAATCGCGACGATACGGTAAAAATAGCTGTGAGAAATACAAATGCTATTTTTTATGCAACATCAAGACAATACGGAAAATTGAAGATGGAAAAAATATCATACCGAAGTTTCGCAGAAATAGATGTTGATTATGTCATCCTAACGATGCAATTTACGCCGATTAACGTGCTAAAAGCCGCTTATCCACCCAAAGGCGTTATACACGAGGAGACTGTCAACGGAAAACCAATTTGTGTGGTAATAAAAAAGAATAAGGTAGATACGCGTGGGATACAGGCTTTGAAAGAAAACAGAATAGATGAGGGAATGAAATTATTAGAAGAAGCCAATACTTATGACCCAACAAATTTTGGAATATGGTTTTGGCTGGGATACGGTTATTTTCAACAGCAAAAATATAAGGAAGCCATTCTCTTTTTAAATTCTTACATTGACTTTTGGCCTTTTCCCGAACAAATCGGAATTGCAAAAATGCACATTGGCGCTGCTCAAGTAAATTTGCAACAAACAGATGCAGGTATTAAAACGCTAAGAGAAACGATGCCGCTTATTACTGATGAAAATCACAAAAAATTTATTGATGCCCATTTAGGAATTGCGTATTTTAATAAACAGGAATATCTGCAAGCTGTTAACCACATGAAAAATGCAGTTGATATGTATCCTTCTCTCAACGGATTTATTGCTCAGTCTTATTTAGCAATGGGAATGAAGTAAGTAAAAGGTGTCATATCCTCATAACGTTAGAGGCTGTGTGAAAACACACAAAAGCGTCCAAATAACGCCGTCATTGCATTTGTGCTTTTGAGAATCAAAACGATTACTCGCAATGACGATGTCTATTGTTGCGAGGGCGCTTTTCACACAGCCTCGTTAAGCTGTCAGCAAAAAAAATATCTCCGATTATCATTCATCGGAGATATTTATCGTTTATTTCGAGCTGACAAAAATTATTTTGGATTTTCAGTCAATCGTTTGTATTGATTATATCTCCACAAAGCATTT
>JAIROC010000304.1 GCA_031257735.1 Bacteroidales bacterium
CAGGAAAAAATATACCTGAACGCTTACGAAACGGGATACGAATTATACAGAGGATTGAAAGTTTATTTTGATTTTTACAACAGAAAACGTCCACATCAAAGTCTTGATTATGCTTGTCCTTTAAATATTTACAAAGAAAATTTGAAAAAAAGTTTATGATGTTAAAAAAAACACTATCTTTGCATTTGGAAAAAAGAAAAAAACTTTTCAGGGAGAAGTGGTTTTTACCACTTCTTCAGAAAAGAAATGTTATAAGAAATTTGTTTAACAAAGTATTAATTTCTGTCCAAAGAAAAGGGTACACTAAAGACAAAATCGGTTAAAATGAGGGTTAACCACCCATAAGTGACAGAACGATGGTAATTTTCTGCAAAGCCATCCAAAATAAAAGAGCGGATTTTCGAAGTATTTAAAACCAGCGGATACTGAGAAAATACACAAATCGTTGGTAAATGTAAATATATATTAAAAAATATTGTAATGAAAAAAATTGTATTATATAGTTTTATTTTTTTATGGTAACAGGTTGTGCCACAAATGATGATGTACAGTTATCTTCGGAAACAACCCCGTCTTATAACGATAAGACATTTATAGCTAAAGAATTTGCTAAAATATTGGCAGCCTCTACGGAAGATGCGGACATGAGGGATTTTATAAAAGAAACATCTCTTAAAAAATTTGATGGGGACAATAATTTTTTATTCGTGCAGGTAGAAAACGAATATCTTAACCCTCAAACTAAATCGTTATCTTCCACTTTTAAGGAAAAGTTGAGGGAGAAAAGTCAAGTCATAACCAAATCTTCGGGCAATGCAATGGATTTTGATGAGCTTATTGCCTCAATAAAAATTAAATATCCTTTGCTGCAAGTAGCCGTTCCCGATGTTTACGAAAACAGTACTGCCGTTTGGAATACTGGTGATTATAAGCCGTTAGTCGCATTTCTTCCTGAAAATTTTGATGATACGGCGCAATACATCACAGCATTTGACATTGACGGCAAAGAATATGAACTTGATGCTCAAAATCCGCCTGAAAATCCTGTAATAGTGGTAAGTGAAAATGAAAGAGTAGTAGCTATACCTAAATCAAAAGCTGTGTCGCCATCAAAATGTCAGGCTTTGTTCGAAACAGTTTCCTATCTGTACATAGACGCAGGATGTTATCGTTCAAATGAAATATTGACGGAATATGTGCCACACATCAATTATAACAGCAATACCAGTAGTCAAAAATATACTCCCGATACTCGTTCTCCGCAAAGATCTTATAACAGTGATCCTCCTTTGGTAACAAGAGATGACGTAATCACTAAAGCAAAGTTTGTTAGTATGGAAGCCTTAAAACAAGTTGAATCATGGGCTAACGGAGCTCCGGAAGTGGAGATGGTAGTTACATATACTTTTAAACAGAATAACACATATTCGACTCAAACTGTACGTAAAATTTTTACGGACAGCGACTGGACTAAAGGAGGTGTTTTTGGTATAGGCAGATCGACAAAAGAGAAAACATTGGATGTCCCTGTATTATATTGGGATAAGGATAATTTCGGAATTTTAATGAAATATACTTTCATTGAAGTTGATGGTGGTTCGGCACGAGAATACACAATTTCCTATAATAATACTTATAAGGTAGGAAATGAGACTACAACAGTTCAAGCATCGACTAAAATTCCAATTGAAAAATATGATGATATCATTGGAGAGGCTGTTATTAATTACAATGATACGGTAATTGGTTCTGGTAAAATGTACAGTACGGGACTTTTAAACTTTTGGATAGCTCTTCAAGGTACTTATTAGAAAATAATTATGATATGAAAATAAGGATTTTATTAATAGTTATATTTACGAGTTTACTGTATAATGCAAACGGGCAATTTCAGGTATCCTATACTTTCAGTCATTCGGTTGCTACGGATAACTCTGTTAATGCGGGGAATAAAATAGGTATTGGTTATGGCATAAGCAGAATATTTACTGTAGATGCATATTTCTATTCTTCGGAAGATTTTGTAAGTTTTTCACCGGAAGTAAATATTCGTATAAATTATCTAACCAAAGACAGATATAAATTATATGCGGGAGCAGGTATGTTTATAGGATTGCAGGCGTCACTAATCTTTCCGGTTGGAGTTGAGATAAAACCTTTCACTTCATATCCCCAATTGAGTTTCAGGTTTAATGTGAATCCTGTAATCGGTTTGGATGTTAATTCAAGCTATTTTACACCGGGTTTGGGAATATGTTATTCTTTTGGTAAGTAAGTAAAATTGTTTACATTGTTTACATAAAATATTTAAAATTTAAAATATACAAAAAGAGGTAATTTTATTTTAATAAGTAAGTTACCTCTTTTGTTATGTTTCGGAAAAAAACAGTATAATGAAAAGATATTACATGATTTATTTACAACTCATTGCATTGCTGTTATCCTGTTCAAAAGATAATGATGATAAAACCGAGATTGCGGAAAAGACGATGATAGTGTATATGGCAGCCGACAATAATCTTTACCGTAATGCGGAATCGGATATACGTGAAATGCAGGAATGTGAAATACCGGAAAATTGTAATTTAGTGGTGTATATAGACGCCCCATTATGGGTGGATATAAAAACGCCTCAATTGTTCAAAATTCAATCAGGTGAATTAATTCCCGTACAACATTATGATTCGCATAATTCAGCGAGCAAAGAGGTTATGAGGCAAGTAATATCCGATGCTATGAACAAATTCAAGGCAAAGACTTACGATTTGATTCTATGGTCGCATGGCACAGGTTGGTTACCTTCAAATGTTTTCGATAACCTTACAAAATCATTTGGAAAAGAAGATAACTCTGAAATTGAAATCATAGATTTGGCAAACATTCTACCCGACGGATTTGAATGTATAATTTTCGACGCCTGTCTTATGGGGGGAATAGAAGTATATTATCAACTTAGAAACAAGGCGGATATAATCATAGCATTTCCTACCGAAACATTAGTTGCGGGACTTCCATACGATAAAATTATTCCCATGCTGTTTGCCGTATCTCCCGATTATGTGAGAATTGCCGACGAATATATGTCTTATTACGAAAATCAGACAGGAGCGTTACAATCTGCAACAATCAGTGTTGTTGAAACAAAACATTTGGAAACTCTTGCCGGCCTCTTAAACGAAGCCGTAGTTTCCGGAAAAGTCGGCGCTATTCACGACAGAAACAAAATTCAGAAATACGATTTACTGGAAAATTCAATATTTTATGATTTTATGGATTGTGTCGAAAATACGATAAATTCTGAAAGCCATATTGCAGCAATAGAGAAACAACTGTCAAAAGTTATTATATATAACGACTTTACTCCCCGCTTTTTGAACAAATTTGACATTGTCAGTAGTTGTGGAATCAGTATTTATGTTTCGTACGAAAACCGACAATTGGATGAAGCATATCAACAACTTGACTGGTATCTTGATTCGGGAGTAATAGTAGAATAACTGTTGAAATCTCGCCGATCTATGGTTGAATGTGGACATAAAAAGTTGAGTATTATGGAATATTTATAATGTGTATTGTTGTGCCGGAACCGCCGGCACAGCGATACATTCCCGGTCAGCGAGGACTGCAATTTACGGCAGGCACAGTAAACGGTCTGAACCTGAACTTTGCAAGCCGCGATTTTGCTTTTTACACAGGTATTGCCATGTCGGGTTACACGAAACGTACTGACCGCTGGTTAGTCGGCATCGAGTTTTTAGAAAAACGGCACATTTACAGAGATTGGACTGTTCCGCAGTCGCAAATAACGTTGGATACTGGCTATTATCTCAAATTTTATTCCGATTGGCGGAAAATGTTCTTTGCATCTCTCGGCGCATCGGCGATGGGTGGTTATGAAACAGTTAATTGGAATAAAAAACTGCTGCCGGACGGGGCGACAATCACCAACAAAGACTCGTTTCTTTACGGAGGCGCTCTGACTTTCGAGTTGGAAACATACCTGTCGGACAGGCTTGTTTTGCTTCTAAACATTCGGGAACGTCTGCTACTCGGGTCTTCCATCGGGAAATTCAACACGCAGACAGGCTTGGGAATTAAATTTATAATCAATTAAAATACAAAACAATGAAAAGATTTATGATACAATCGTTATACATACTGTTCCTGCTGGTAACAGTATGTGCCTGTAGTAGCAGTATTGACATTAACCGGATGTATGCTTTTGACCTTCAGACTATGCCGGTGCCTAAAAGGATTTCTCCGAATGAAACTGTAGAAATTCGGTGTGAATTAGTCAAAGAGGGCAACTACTCCGGAGCGGAGTTTTTTATCCGCTATTTTCAGCCCGACGGCAAAGGCGAATTGCGTCTGGGCGACAGTACCGTACTTGTCCCCAACGACCTGTTTCTGCTGGAAAAGGATGTGTTTCGGCTGTATTTCACTTCTCTGTCCGACGAACAGCAGGCGATTGATGTGTATATCGAAGACAGCTTTAAACAGGTTATTAAAAAGAGTTTCAGTTTCAGCAATGTAAATGAGGAAGAAGACTGATTTTTTTGAAGCAAAAATGAGTATGCTTGCCAAGGGACGGCGACTGTTTCGACAGTCGCCGTTTTAGCCTGCGGACACAACCTTGAATATTTACCCGAAGCCGTTATCAACGTTTCCTTCGCTGAAAATGGAACGACCGCCTGACGAGTTATTACAAATTAGATTTTGAAAACATTTTTTCTATAAATAAATAACTTTTTCGGAGTGGACTCAAAAAATAAAAAATCAAAAAAATGTTCGTTTTTTTGATTGAAAACGAAAAAAGCTCAAAAACTTGTAAATTGGCAATATGTTTTTTCACAATCAAGTATGGAAAATATGAAAAAAAATCAAAAAGGGATAACTGAAATTAGTCATCCCTTTTATATTTAGGGAGATTATTATTTCTGTGAAGTTCAATACTTTCTATACCAAAAATAAGCCGACTCCCTTTATGTTTTATGTCAAAACAATCAACGTTTCAATTTGCAAAAGTAGTATATTCATACTACTTTTGCAAATTATTTTTATTAAAAAGATGAAAAAATTTTTCAGAGACAGATTATTGGAATTATTGCATAAGGATACATTAGACAGTTATCGCGTTAAGGTAAATAATTCAAATTTGAAACAGTACAAATTTCCTGTGAAGAATTATTGGATTCATTGAAATCCGACGAATGTTTTTCGTATGGCGACTACAATAAGCAAATAATTTTTGACGAATTGGATGCAATAAAAAAAAATGGTAAAGACTTGAATTTGGGCTATATTCAACATATCTTATTCCATTTGATACAATTAAACAGGGATGAATATTTAAAAACATTATTTTCCAGTATAGAAATGACATTAAGAGAAAATCCTGAACAAAAGTACTTTCTTAAAATGGACAAACTGTTAAATAATATAGTGGCAGAATTACTAAGAATCGGCTATTCAAAATATTTTCTGTACAATATAACAAAAGCCGCATTTTCAAAATCGGATTTTGATTCACAATTCGATACGTATAAGAAACGATTGATGGAAAAGAAAAAAGACTTGTTCCATGTATTCTTCAAATTAACATTTGATAAAATTGAGAACATTCCATCTTACCCTGATTTAATAAAATGTATTGAAGATGAATTTATTTCATCAAAAGAAAAAGAAAAAAAATCCGACATTTTTCAGTAACGATGATAAAACAAGATTTCTTTTCTTAAAGAAAATGTTTTAGACGCCAATACCGCACTGGTGGATGCAAAATTAAATCTGGCAACATTACTGGATAAAATCCATTTAACAATGGATTTTATTCAAATTGAAGTATATAAATCAGCATATATCACCACAGAACCCCATTCGCAAAAGGGAAAATGCGCACACACTGATTATATAGTCGATGGGTATAAAGGCAAACGCAATACGTTTGTTAAAATTGAAGAAGTATTAACATCTATTTCCAATAATACAATTATAGCCGAAGATGTAAAAGACAGAATATATTGTGCATTAAGACATTTTAGACTTGGCAATTATGCGCAAGATTTGGAAGAAAAATTCATAAATTACTGGATTGGGTTGGAATATATTTTTTCGTCGCCCGAAAAAGATGCTTCAACGTTTGCCCGTATAAAAAAAATTGCCGGTAATCTTACTGTGTGGATACATGAAAAGAAATTTTATGTATATAAACAATCGGTGGTGATGTAAAAAGTATGCTGCTGTATACGTTTTAAAAACAGACTATTATAGTAGTTCTTTGAAAATTCTCTGTCGCGTCGATTGTTGTCCATTTCATTCCGAGACTTTTATTTGAATAAAAACAGCATCATGCCGACTATTAATATTTCTTCAAACGAGTATTCTCGTCGATTGCGTGGATCTTTTATCTTTCGCAGTTTTTCTCCTAACTCCGGAAAATGACAGTGTATCACTTTCTTTATTAGACATAATACTGATTTCCC
>JAIROC010000453.1 GCA_031257735.1 Bacteroidales bacterium
TCTCTTTGAATCAAATCCTTTATATGTTGATACAGTAAATAAGATTTACCGGCTCGACGCAGACCAATAAATACGTAATTTGCTGCAGATTCCAACTCAAGCGGTCGTTTTACCAAAGACACCTCAGAAATTTCACTTTGTTTCTCGATAATCAGACTTTTAATAATACGTTTTTCTATCATATATCACATTTACGACTGCAAAGATACGAGTCATTTTTCAACATACTGAGCAATAATTCGATTTTTTGTGTCAATATGTTGAACAATATTGCATAATCAATACAGGAATTTATGTTTTAACGCAAAGGGCGCAAAGTTTTGACTGTATGCTTTGCGTTTTTTTGACAGAATTAACAAAATTCGCATAATAATTAACATGTTTTTTCCGCTGCTGGCGTCAGCTAATCTAAGATCTAAAATCCGTAACTACTCAGGTACCCCATCAAGAATAAAAAAAGGTAAAAAGAATAAAAAAAGCGTAGAATAAAAAAAGGTAACTACTCAGGAACTATTCTTAATAGGAATATTAGCCAAACAATTCAAAGCGAAAAACACATCCTGTCCATTTTTGATGGTAGTATCAATAATAGAACGCAATCTGGCAAACCGTTCAGCGCCCTTTCCCTCAGGGTTACGGAACTGAGAAGAGACTTTTGTTTTAACTTTGACATTACGAATGGCTCTTCCGGAAGTATTATTGTCTGGCGGGACATTTTGATATATAAGGAAAGTAAAGATACTTTTGTCTGTTTTTTCGGAGTCGCTTTATTTCCGCTATACAATCTTTGTTTATTCTTTTGAGATACGTTTATATTTTTTTAACTTATCTTTCTCCTCTTTCATTAAGTATGGCAGTTTTTTCAAAAATCGATAATATCTGGGTACATTTTTTTTAGGTTCTTCATACGCTCTGTATAACCATTCTAATTTATTTGCTAACATCCATTTGGGGGCGCGACGAACATTATCTGTTCCAGCATAAAAATTAAATATAGCGCCAAAACCAAACATTACTCCCCTATTTAAGAACGGTTGAAGTTTGTGCATGAAAGTTTCCTGCTTAGGCGCGCCCAAAGAAATCCAAATAATATCGGGGTTTGCTGTATTGATTTTATCTGCAATCAATTTATAATCAAAATCTTCAGCCTTACAGAAGGGAAGTGTGTCAAAATTCATATTTTTAATATTCGGGTCAATTTTACTTAAATTGCTTTTTAATCCATCCAATACATTTTGCGTATTCCCCAAAAAATATTGTTTATATTTACACATACGTATGTACTTCAAAAATAAATCAGCTCCAATATAAGACGAAAAAGGTTTTTTGTGTAAAAAGCCCAATATTCTTGCCAAATTCGAACCGTCACAAATATTTACCAGCGCTTCATTTATAACTATTAAAAATTCATTGTTTCTATTTGCCTCTGTAAGATTATTGCTTTCTATCGAACAGACATAACCCACTTTTCCTTTTGAAATTGCATTTTGAATAATATTATCTACAATTTCTTTATCAAATTCTATTTTTACATTGAAGTAATAATTTTCACTGTTGTTCATAATTGTTTTTTTTCCACTTGTTGTTTTATCCAATCAAATTGCTGTTTAAGACCTTTTTCAAGAGAAATTTGAGGTTCCCATCCAAGAATTTTTTTCGCTTTGCTATAATCGGCACAACGAGCTTTATCGCCTTCCGGTTTTGTTGTATCATAAAATATATCAATATCTTTTCCTGATATTTTCACAATTAATTCGGCAATTTCTTTTATTGATGTACAAATCGGGGGTCCTATTTGAATAGTACCTTGTCCCAATCCTTTTTCAAGAGTTAAACAAAGAGCGGTCACAACGTCATCGACATGAACAAATGCTCGTCCCTGCTGTCCGCTTCCCCATACATTGAACTCTTCTTTCGGATAATAAACGGCTTTACGAATCAAAGCGGGAATAACTTGACTTCGCTCGCCATAGTCGCACGGAATGCCATAAACGTTATGAAACATTAAAATACTGCATGGAATGTCTATTTCTTTTTCAAGAAAACCTGTTTCAATCTGTCCGGATAATTTACTCCAGCCATAACCGGATTCCGGAAAAGCCGGAAAAAGTTCTTCTTCTCTCAATGGAATTACTTCTAATGAATTTTGACGAGTCAATGGAAAACTGCATGCTGTGCCTACATAAACGAATCCTTTCAATTGTCCTTTACCTGCTTTTCGGCAAGAATGAATTACGTTGGAGTTTATCAAATTATTCATGCGGTATAAGTCGCCTTGATTATTGAAAACATAATCAATTCCTGCTACAATATCTGCTAAATGAACAACATACTCGACTTTAAGAACAAGCTCATCCGCACAATCAGCTATAGCTAAATCCATATTGAAAAAATGGGTGTCTAAATTTATGACAGAATTACCTTTTTCGTCGTTTAAATATTCTAATTTTCCTCTCCAGAGATTATCAATTACATAAACCTCATTCCCTTCTTTAACAAGACGTTTTACAAGGTTAGAACCGATCATTCCACATCCTCCTGTTACTAAAATCTTTTTCATGTTTATCTTTTTCATGTTTTAATAATCTGTTTTATATTTTAACTCTTTTTTTGAATATTATTTGTGATTTTCAATAGATTATTCAGAACAAAATGGATTTCTATATAAGTAAATGAATAGAAGAAATTTTTTTACAAATATTTGCATATATTTTTTCTAACTGTTCGTTTATTATTTCAAGATTGAAAATATCTGTTGCTAATTTTAATGATTCTATCTCAATATTTTTTCTTAAATTTTCATAAGAAATCATTTTTTCTATTTGTGAAGATAACATTTCGATGTCTCCCGGATTAAATAATAA
>JAIROC010000463.1 GCA_031257735.1 Bacteroidales bacterium
TATTGATTTCGGGCTTTCAGCCCTTTGCTGTTCACATAAAATTACGACGAGAGGAGTATATTTAGATAGATGAATATGTGTAAAATGAATAATCTCGTCATTGGTAGCGCAGCGAAGCAATCCGTACCCAAAGAACGCATTGATTGTTAGGGATTGCTTCAGTCGTGCCTCCTTCGCAATGACGGCGTTGTTTGGTTTGTTCTTCGCTATTTTCATTCTGTTCATTCTGAAAATTAGCTACGCAGTTCACGTTCGGACGAGGTTCTACCTCGTTCGCTCTATCCAAGCAGGCTATGCCTGCCCATTATCAATCACATCCAATCATGTTAATCTTATTAATCTTATTAAAATCATGGTTCAGACAATTTTAGTATTGTTCATTATTAAATGTCTTTCCATTTGTTGTTGGATAAGAGCAGCTTCTTGGCGGGCTTTTTGGGCGAAGTCTTCTTTTTGGGAAGCGTAAATTATGCTACGGGAAGCATTTATTATCAATCCACAATCTTTATTCATTCCGTATTTAACTACATCAGCTAAACTGCCGCCTTGCGCTCCAATGCCCGGAATAAGTAAAAAACTGTCTGGTACAATCTTCCGAACTGTTGTTAACATATCCGCCTGTGTTGCTCCGATTACGTACATGAGTTTAGTAGCATCTCCCCATTGTTTAGAGGTTTCCAATACCGTTTCAAACAGATAGCGATCATTATACTTTAACCGTTGAAAATCGGCAGAACCTTTATTTGAAGTAAGAGCAAGCAGGATGATCCATTTGTTCTCAAAAGCTAAAAACGGCTTGACACTGTCTTCACCCATGTATGGAGCAACAGTAACAGCATCAACATTATGGTTTGGATTTTCCTGTCCAAAAAAGGCATGAGCATATTGTGTGGAAGTATTTCCAATATCACCTCTTTTTGCATCGGCTATCAAAAAGATATTTTCCCCTTTGGAACGAATATACGCAATTGTCTTTTCCAAACTCAACAAACCTCTCCATCCCTGCGCCTCATAAAATGCCAAATTAGGTTTGTATGCCAATGTATACGGTAAAGTAGCATCAACAATCGCCTTGTTAAATTCAAAAACAGGATCTTCAAACGATAAAAGATGTTCAGGGATTTTTTGAATATCCGTATCTAATCCGACACATAAGAAAGTTTTCTTTTGTTGTATTGTCTCAATAAGCTGTTTTCTGTTCATAAGTTTATATTTTAATGTAAAGTAATTATTTTTATTTTCTCTGCAATATTATTCATCAGCCACATGGGAGTAGAAGTTGCACCGCATACGCCTGTTTTTCGGCAATTGATAAACCATTCCTTCTGCAAATCATTTGCAGACGAAATCATGTGAGAATGTTTGTTCACGGATTGACATATCTGAAATAACACCAACCCATTAGAACTCTTCTCTCCCGAAACAAAAATGATTACATCATGTTCGTATGCAAATTGTTTCAAGCTGTATTCCCGATTGGAAACCTGACGGCAAACAGTATCATACCAAATAAAATCAGCATCTTCATAACCCTGTTCGATGTACTTTTGCTTGATTAGTTCAACCAATGATTTGAAAGTAGAGAGACTTTGGGTTGTCTGTGCATATAATCGTGAGGGTTTTGAAAAATCGACAACATCTATTTCTTCAAGTTCACTGATAACGATTGCCGTATTCTCTGTTTGACCTGTTAAACCGATTACTTCGGCATGACCTTTCTTTCCAAACAATATTACCTGTCCATTTTTTTGTTTCATTTCCAAAAAACCTTTACGAACACTCTTTTGCAGTTTCAAGACCACAGTACAAGTTGCATCTATGATAGAAAGATTATTTTCTTTTGCCAATTGGTAAGTTGAAGGTGGTTCTCCGTGAGCGCGAATTAATATATTTTGATTGTAGAGTGTTTTCATCGTTTCTTTATCAATAACTTTCATTCCCATTTTTTTCAAACGAGAAACCTCTTCACTATTATGTACAATATCTCCCAAACAATACAATTGACCTTGATTGTGGAGTGATTTTTCTACAGCTTCAATCGCATGTACCACTCCAAAACAAAACCCAGAGTTTTGGTCAATTGTAATTTCCATCGGTTAGAGGTATTAAAGTTCTGTTTGAGTATCGAAGATAGATTGGATAAACTCTTTTCGATTGAAAGTATATAAATCTTCCATTTTCTCGCCAACGCCAATATATTTCACAGGTATTTGAAACTGATCGGATATTCCAATCACGACTCCACCTTTGGCAGTTCCGTCCAATTTTGTAACGGCTAAAGCATTAATATCCGTAGCAGCAGAAAATTGTTTTGCCTGTTCAATAGCGTTTTGCCCCGTAGAAGCATCCAATACCAACAGTATTTCATGAGGTGCGTTGGGGACAAGTTTTTTCATGACATTCTTGATTTTTGTCAGCTCATTCATTAATCCAATTCGATTGTGTAATCTTCCAGCCGTATCAATAATAACCACATCTGCATTCTTCGCAATAGCTGATTTTAGCGTGTCAAAAGCAACCGAAGCAGGATCCGACCCCATAGATTGCATTACCAATCCGACCCCCACACGTTCCGACCAGATTTTTAGTTGATCGACCGCTGCAGCACGAAATGTATCTGCTGCACCTAACATGACATGATACCCCTTTTGCTTAAACTGATAAGCCAATTTACCTATTGTTGTTGTTTTTCCTACGCCGTTCACGCCAACGACCATAATTGTATATGGTTTTTCTGCATCAAGGGGCAAAGAAAAGGCTTCCAAATCTTCCGTATCTGATTTGGAGAGTAAAGCAATTGTTTCTTCCTGTAATATTCTGTTTAGCTCTTTAGAACCTAAATATTTATCTTTGGAAACTCTGTCGTTAATCCGATGAATAATTTTAAGTGTCGTTTCCACGCCAACGTCTGAAGTAATGAGTATTTCCTCCAAAGCGTCCAGAACATCATCATCGATTGTACTTTTTCCAACAATAGCTCTAGAAAGTTTTGAAAAGAAACTTTCTTTAGTTTTTTCCAACCCCTTGTCTATATTTTCTTTCTTATCCTTATTAAAGAGAGTGAAGATGCTCATATAATATAATTGAGTTTATGAATAATAAAATTTTGAGCGGAAAACGGGACTCGAACCCGCGACCCTCAGCTTGGGAAGCTGATGCTCTACCAAACTGAGCTATTTCCGCGTGTGCTGCAAAGGTAATACTTTTTTACATTTAATAGACAATCTAACAAATAAATTTTCTTTCATCGAATATTATCTTATTGATATATTGACAATAATAAATGTGAGTTACAACACAAAATCCAAATAATTACTTCTATTTATCACTGAGAAAGTGTGATTGGGATAAGCATTTGCAAATGATTTTGGAATTTTTACCTGTTTTTTTTCATTCCATTTTAATTCAAAAACGAATAATTGACCATCTCTTTCTTCGATATAATCTATTTCCTGCTGTGCATGGGTTCGCCAAAAATATGTATTAGTAAAAATCTCATTATATTCATTTCGTTTTTTTCGTTCGCTTACGCAAAAATTTTCCCATAATTGACCAATATCATTACGTAATTCAAGCGGCTGAAAATTCCGAATAATCGCATTACGAATGCCATTGTCGTAAAAATAAATCTTTCTGCTTTTCTTCATTTCATTACGTAAATTTCTACTAAAAGAAATTAGTTTAAAGACAATGAAAACCTTTTCGAGTAAATCAATATATTTTTCTACGGTTTCACAACTGACACCTATTGTATTTGCCAATTCATTGTATGATAATTCACTTCCAAGTTGCAACGCTAAAGCAGTTAATAGTTTAGTGATGGCTTCAGGATTTCTAATGTCTTTATAAATAAGAATATCTTTATAAAGATAACTGCTGCTAAGTTCCATTAACAAACGTCTTGCTTCTGAAGGATTGTTTACAATATCGGGATACATTCCGTATAGAAGTCTTTGTTCTATCAATCGCTTTTCTTCGGTTAGTGATGTAGAATTTATTAGTTCTGCCGTGGAAAAGGGATAAAGGTTATATTCAAATTTTCTGCCCGTAAGCGGTTCATTAATTCTATTGCGTATGTCCAGCGAAGAAGAGCTGGATACTACAAGTTGAATATCATTTACATTGTCAATAATCAATTTTAGTGTTATCCCGATATTTTCAATTCGTTGTGCTTCATCAATAAAAACAATTTTTTTATGACCAATTAGATTTTTCAATTCGGTCGATGTTACCTTTTTTAATAACGCAGCAGTATCAGGTTCATCACAATTTAAAAATACGGTTTCCTGTTCATGAAATTCTTTTTGTAAAATCTTCATAAGTGTTGTTTTGCCCACTTGCCTCGGACCGACCACAATAATAGCTTTCCCTTTGAAAAAGCATTTCCTGATACTCTCTAACAATAACCTGTCTATATTCATTTGAGAAAAATTTCTGCAAAAATAGCAAATATTCCCGTCATACCTGAAATATTTATACAAATATTTCAGGTATACTCGAAATATTCATACAAATATTTCAGGTATACTCGAAATATTCATGCAATTATTTATAACAGCCGTCATTGCCTGCGTCCGCCACTTTATTTGTGTGTGATTGAAAAAATTTATGTACATTTGCGGAAATATCGAAAGAACATGACAAAGAACGAAAAGCTAAGAATAACTGATTATATATCAGGAATAGCAGTAGATGCAACTCCTGAAGAAATTGAAGCAGTTCAAGTGTTTTCCAAACAATTGGTAGAAGATTACGACTACCCAAAAGATCATATTCAAACACGACCTCAACATCGTGTAAAAGTTCGTCCTTCAGATATAAAAAAAGAGTATCCTGTGGATATTGCCGTTTTTGTTGATGCATTGAAAGACGATGATGGATTGTATATTGTTGTGGAATGTAAAAAGAAAAACCGCAAAGATGGCAGAACGCAACTTGAAAACTATCTAACGCTTTCTTCTGCTTATTTAGGTGTTTGGTTTAACGGTGAAGAAAGGTTTTTTCTTCGCAAATATGTAAGACCCAATGGTGAAATTCTCTTTGAAGAAATTCCCAATATCCCAAAATTCAAACAGCGGATAGAAGATATTGGTTTGTACAGAAGAGCGGATTTGACCCCAACGCATAATCTCAAAGCTATTTTCAAATCAATCCGTAATCACTTGGCTGCAAATACGGTTGGAGCGACTCGTGATGAAGTTTTGGCACAACAACTTATTAATATTATTTTCTGTAAGATTTATGATGAACGATATACTGCTCCAAACGAAATGGTCAAATTCCGTGCAGGGATAAATGAAAAGGCAGAAGATGTCGAAAAACGTATTTTGGATTTGTTCAAGGAAGTGAAAACTAATTTGCCTGAAGTAATTGACATCGAAGATAAAATTACATTGGATACAAAATCGTTACTTTTTATCGTAGGTGAATTGCAAAATTATTCACTAATAGAAAGCCAGCGTGATGTTGTTGCTGATGCTTTTGAAACTTTTATTGGACATGCTTTAAAAGGCGGGTTAGGACAGTTTTTTACACCACGTAATGTAGTAAAAATGATTGTAGATATTTTGCAACCAACCGAAAATGACAAAATAATTGATCCTGCCTGTGGTAGTGGCGGTTTTTTGATTGAATCATTAAAATCGGTATGGGATAAAATTAATCAGAAATATACGAAATTAGGTTGGAGCGAAGTTGAAATCAGCAAAAAGAAAATCGAAGTAGCTACTAAAAATTTTAGGGGAATTGACAAGGATTATTTTTTAAGCAAAGTTGCAAAGGCATATATGAACCTAATTGGCGATGGAACAACCGGTATTTTCTGCGAGGACAGTTTGGAAAATCCGAAAAATTGGCATTCCGAAGCCAAAACAAAAATTGAAATAGGAACATTTGATGTATTGCTGACTAATCCGCCCTTTGGTTCAAAAATTCCTGTTGTAGGCGTCGAAAAATTAAGTCAATTTGAAGTTGGACATAAATGGAAACAGAATAAAGAAAATGGGAAATGGGAAAAAACTACGAAGCTAAAAGAACAGGAAGAACCACAAGTTTTGTTTGTTGAGCGTTGTTTGTCTTTGTTGAAAGACGGTGGACGAATGGCTATGGTTTTACCAAGTGGTATTTTAGGAAATGAACAGGAAGAATATTTGCGACAGTATATTTTGAGTATAGGATATCTGTATGCAATTATTGAGCTTCCATTTGAAACTTTTAGTCCTCACGTTACAATCAATACGAATGTGTTATTCATCCAAAAAGGGAAAAGTAAAAGTACCAGGGAAGACATTTTCATTTCAATAAATGAGTTTTGCGGGCACGATAAAAAGGGGCGACCGATAGACAAAGACGATATTCATAATGTTGTAGAAAGTTATCACAGTAAAAAGATAACTAACAGTAATTTCTTTATCAAGCAAAGTTTATTAGAAAGTAGCTTTGTGGCAAAAAGGTATCTAAAAAAATATACCGAAAATGTAGAAAAAATAGTAAGTTCTAAATATGATATTGTTGATTTCGGTAGCATTATAGCTTCAGTGCATAATGGTGCAAACATTGATGATGCTTCAATTTATGTTGAGAAAAAACAAGGTATCCCCTATATTCTCGTTAAAACCATTACAAAAGAAGGTCTTAACTTTGAAAATCTGAAATATATTAAACAATCATTGGAAACAAATCGCGATGTTATTAAAAATACGGTTGATGAAAATTCTATTGTGATGACGCGTGCAGGAAATTCGGGTATTGCTGCAAATATTCCGCCCGATTTAAAAGGCGCAGTTGCTTCAGGTTTTTTGATTAATATAAAAGTAAAAAAAGAAATTAACCCATACTATATTGTTGCTTTTCTCAACTCCGAATATGGACAAATGCAGTTGGAACGCATATCAAGCGGCTCAATTTTACAAAGCATTCGGTCTTCCGATCTGAAAAAAGTAAAAATTATTCTACCCCCAACAGATATTCAAAATTCTATTGGCAATAAGCTCAAAGATGCTGTTTATACTGCTGCACAAGCACGTAAAAAAATAGAAGAAGCAGACAATGCTATTTTTAAATTAGCATAATTAGAGCCTGTCTATAAAGTACAAAAAAGTAATCATCAACGCCGTCCAAACAATGACGGCGTTGGGGAGCTCCGACAACGCGTTTTAGGGCAGAAGATTAGCTCCGCTGCTCTTACGGGTGCGGGGCAAGCCCGCAATGACGGCGTTGATTAGGCGGTTTCGTGCGTCAACCTAATTCATAATTATACTTTATAGACAGACACTAATTAGAGTCTGTCTATAAAGTATTTTCGCAACAATCAATGCCGTCATTACGAGTAACCGTTTTGATTCTCAAAAGCACAAATGCAATGACGCTTTATTCCTCATAATACGGCATTTATAAAAAGCGTCATTATAAGGAGCGCAGCGACGTGGTAATCCCTAACAATCAATGCGTTCTTTGGTTAGGGATTAGCTCCGCTGCTCTTACGGGTGCTTCGCTGCGCTCGCAATGACGGTATTGTTGAGACGTCTTTGTATGTTTTCACACAGCCTCTTTTGTGCCTTCATGCCTTCAGCTTCGTGCTTTCGTGCATTTATTGTAATAATTGATAGATTTGTTCTGCGATTTGTTTTGATGTATTTCCGTTTCCCAATAGTTGTTGTATTGCGTGATAGTTTTCCATTATTTGTTGTC
>JAIROC010000486.1 GCA_031257735.1 Bacteroidales bacterium
TTTTTCGTTCCTGCGAGTACTGAAAAATTTTTTATGAAATTGTTTAAGGATAATAATAATATTAAAGTGGTCGGATTTGGTAATTATAATATTGATATGGTTTGGAGTAAGCTAAAATATAAATTATTTAATAAAAATTTGGCAATGCCAAGAGTAAGAACTGTTTTAAACGCTGCTATTTTCTTGTCTGTTGAAATGGGGTATAAAGAAGTTTGTGTTCTCGGATTAAATAACGACTGGTTTAAGAACATTTTTGTAGATAAAGATAATGTCGTTAGAATTTTTGACACTCATTTTTATGAATCAGCGGAAAACGACAAGATGCCTGTTATTGAGGGGACTGTTCATGAGGAACTTATATCGTCTGCAATTGCATTAGAGTCACATCATCGTATAAATGAATACGCCGAAAATAAGGGAGTTGCTATTTACAATGCATCTTCGTCATCTATGGTAGATGCCTATAAACGAAAATACGATATTTAGACTTTTTATGAAACAGCTTATTCTTAAATATATTCCTCCGAAATTATTCGTCCTTTTAAAGGGCTGGGGTTGGTCGGGCAATTATAAGTCGTGGCAGGAAGCAGAAAAGAAGTCTAAAGGTTACAATGCTCCTAATATTTTAGAGTGTGTAAAAACTGCAACATTGAAAGTGAAAAATGGGGAAGCCATATATGAACGTGACTCTGTGTTATTTGATAAAATTGAGTATTCGTGGGAACTTCTTACTGCGTTGCTTTGGGTTGCAGCACAAAAGAACGGCGAACTTAATATTATTGATTTTGGCGGCTCTTTGGGTAGCACATATTATCAAAATAAACAGTTTTTAGACCGCTTGAAAAAAGTACGATGGAACGTTGTTGAACAGTCCGATTTTGCTGAAGTTGGCAAGGAAACATTTCAAAATGAAGTTTTGCATTTTTACGATACGATAAAAAATTGTTATAAGGCAACATCTGAAATTGATGTGATTTTATTTTCAGGCGTATTACAATATTTGGAATATCCTTACGATACGCTCAAAGAAGCAATAGAAAAAAATGTAAAGTATATAATTATTGATAGAACAGGATTTACATTGAAAAAAGACAGACAGAACGGAGACAAAATAACGATACAAAAGGTACCGCAACATATTTACAAAGCAAGTTATCCATGCAGGTTTTTTAATGAAAGCAGGTTCGTCAAATTTTTTAATGATAACGGATATAAATTGATTGTTGATTTTAATGCATTGGATAAAATAAATTATCCTTCAAAATATAAAGGATTTGTACTTGAAAGAGTGTAGGTTAAATTTAAAAACAGTGAAAATGTGGTCTTGAAACAATGGTAAACAAGCAGGCATTTGCGTCAATATATCCCAAAAAGAATTAACTTTGTCACATTGTTGGATAAATATATTCAATAGATAGAGAACAAAATAAATAACAGACCGCGCAAAACATTAGAATTTAACACCAGCAGAGGGATTTTTTAAACATTTTCATAACTTAAAGAGCTGAATGTATATTTACACTTGATTTCTATCGCAATGAATTTATAAAGTAGGAAGCAAGATACAGAGAAGTTTATATGCAAAAGACAGTATATCTCGGCATGACAGCCGATATAATCCATCCCGGACTGATAAATATTATAGGCGAAGCGGCAAAATATGGTCAAGTACTTATTGGTTTGCTTACCGATAATGCTATTGCCGACCATAAGCACCTACCGCACATGAATTATGAACAGCGGCTAAAAGTTGTAGAAAATATAAGGGGCGTAAGCAGGGTTGTTCCGCAAAACGAATGGAGCTATGTACCAAATTTAAAAAAGTACAAGCCCGATTTTATTATTCATGGTGACGATTGGGTTGTTAAAAACCCTAATGTACGTCAGGAAGTATATAAAGTAATGGAAGAATGGTGTGGAAAAGTTATAGAAATCCCATACACACAAGGTATAAATTCGTCTTCACTCAATCGTGATATACTCTCTATCGGCACAACTCCCGATATTCGTCTGAAAGCATTGAAAAGATTGTTGCAGGCAAAAAGTATTGTACGCGTACTCGAAGCGCACAGCGGTTTATCAGGTCTTATTGTAGAAAATGTTGAAGTAAAAAAAGACAGCAAAACACTGTCTTTTGATGCGATGTGGTCAAGTTCTTTAACCGATTCCACAAGTAAAGGCAAGCCGGATATTGAGGCAGTTGATTTAACAACGCGATTACAGAGTATAACAGATATATTGGAATGTACCACAAAACCGATAATTTTTGACGGCGATACTGGTGGAAAAATAGAGCATTTTGTTTTTACCGTGAGAACTCTTGAAAGGCACGGTATTTCGGCTGTTATAATTGAAGATAAAACAGGTTTAAAGAAAAATTCTCTTTTTGGTACGGATGTAAAACAGACACAGGACAGTATTGAAGACTTTTGTGAAAAAATAAGGGATGGTAAAAATGCACAGGTTACAGACGATTTTATGATTATTGCACGTATTGAAAGTTTAATATGTGGACAATCGCTGCAAGACGCACTACAGCGTGCCGAAGCATATTCAAAGGCAGGTGCGGACGGTATAATGATACATAGTAAAAACAAAACAGGTGAGGATATACGGCAGTTTTGCATAAAGTTTAGAGAAAAAAACAATACAATTCCGATTGTTGTTGTACCGACAACATATAATCACATAACGGAGGAAGAACTGCATAGTTGGGGTGCAAATATAGTTATATATGCGAACCATCTTTTACGTGCATCTTATCCCGCGATGCTAAAAGTTGCGACAACAATTTTAGAAAACGAAAGAGCCAATGAAGCTGATAAACTTTGTATGCCGATAAAGGAAATTTTAGAACTGATTCCGGGAACAAGATAAATATGATAAGTGTTGAAACAGTATATGATATTCTTATAAAAAATGGGATAGACCTTTTCACAGGAGTTCCCGATTCTCTATTAAAAGATTTTTGTGCGTATATACATGATAATACTTCAAGAGAAAAAAATATAATAGCAGCAAATGAGGGTGCAGCCATAGCAATAGCAGTGGGACATTATCTTGCAACTAAGAATATCCCTCTTGTGTATATGCAAAATTCAGGTATTGGCAACGCTGTAAATCCACTACTTTCACTTGCAGACGAAAAAGTTTATAAAATACCGATACTGCTCGTTATAGGCTGGCGTGGTGAGCCAAATACTAAAGATGAACCGCAACATAAAAAACAGGGAGCAGTTACGCTGGATATGCTGAATGTAATGAAAATTCCATACTCCGTTATAGAAACAGATGAACACATTGCCGCAAAACAACTTGAAAAATTATTATCGAACATAAAAGTTAATGGGTATCCTCATGCTGCAGTTATAAGAAAAAATACATTCTCGACGTATGTCTTGAAAAGTAAAATTGAGAATAATTTTGAAATGTCAAGGGAATACGCATTGCAGACAGTGATAAATTCCTTAAAAGAAAAAGACGTAACAATATCCACAACAGGCAAACTGTCGCGTGAATTGTTTGAGTACAGAGAGAAAACAAAGGCAAGACACAGTAATGATTTTTTGACGGTTGGCTCTATGGGACACAGCTCGTCTATTGCGCTCGGTATTGCACTTAATAAGCCCGACAGGAATGTTTACTGTTTAGACGGTGACGGCGCACTTATAATGCATACAGGCGCAATTGCCGCAACAGGTGCATTAAAGCCGAAGAACTACAGGCATATTGTATTTAACAATGGTTCTCACGAATCAGTGGGTGGTCAGCCAACAGTTGCGTTTGGTATGAACTTACCGCAGACAGCACTTTCCTGTGGATATAAAACAGCCCTGTCTGTTTCTACATGCAAAGAATTAGAAAGTGTTTTATCTGAGTTTGGAAATATGCCCTCGCCGGCGTTTTTAGAAATAAAAGTCAATACAAAATCAAGAGCGGATTTAGGGCGGCCAACAACTACAACTTACGAAAACAAAGAGCAATTTATAAATAATTTACAACAGTGAAATGAAAAACATTTTAATAATAACAGTTGCCGGTACATCCTCTCGTTTTAGCAAGAGTATTGGGCATGACGCATTAAAATGTATTTATCAGGAAGAAAATAATCCATCAATTTTAAGTATTATTCTTGAATACTCAAAAACATTTTTTGATAAAATAATTATTGTCGGCGGGTATAAATTTGAGGATTTAAAACAATACATTAACACACGCTACAATATTCCGAACATACAGTTAATATATAACGAACATTACGCCGATTATGGCAGTAACTACAGTCTATACCTTGGTTTATTGGAAGTCTTTAAAACGTCCGATTGCCAAATTGTTTTTGCAGAGGGTGATTTGATTGTGGACAAGAAATCCTATCTGAATGTGTGTAATTCCACGCAAAGCGCAGTAACTGCAACAAAGGATTTCATCAGTGCTGATAAGAGTGTTGCGTTTTATAAAAATGCAGATGAATTTGTTCGGTACATCTATGACACCCAACACGAATATTTATCGGTGAATGAGAAATTTTCGTTTCTCGCAAATTCGGGTCAGATTTGGAAATTTACCGATATAAATATTCTGAAAAATATTTTAAAAAATCAAAAAGAAAATGATTATAAAGACACAAATCTTAATATAGTTCAAAAATATTTTGAACATAACAAATCATATAAAATTATCACAATAGAACAATGGTACAATTGTAATACTGTTGATGATTATCGTGAAGCATCAAAGATATTTGAGTTGCCGAACGAAGCGGAATAATCATTGCGAAGCAGAATAATATAAAAAGATGATAAATATAGATGATAAGATTAAAAAATTGAGTTCTAAAACAGAAGCAAAAGATCCTGTTAAGATAGCAATTACAGGACTTGGCAGTGTGGGGAACTATTTACTTAATTATCTTATTGATTTTGATTATCCATTGCAGGTATCGTTAATAGGACGGTCAAAAGAAAAGATGCAGAGCGATATGAATATAGCACTTATTGCATCAAACATAAGAAGAAGACAATTTATAAGTTATAAAATATTTGAAGCAGACCTGAATAATGTACAGCAATTGTCGGAAGTTATAAAGAGCATAGACCCCGATTTTATTGTAAATTCATCGCGTGCATACAGCAATATAAAATACGGATCTATTTCGTGGCATACGGTCAGGGCTTATGGTTTGTGGTCGCCGCTGTCGGTAAGATTTATAAAAAATATTATGGCAGCCGTAGAGTTTTCCGGTACTGCTCCAATTGTTATAAATACATCCTATTCGGACGCAGTAAATGCGTGGTTGAAAACATCGGGCAAACCGTATCCTGATTTTGGCAGTGGAAATCTAAATCATCTTATACCGAGAATACGTCTTGCCATTGCTAAGTCACAAAACATAACCGATTGTAATAACATTGAAATAACTCTTGCAACAAGTCATTTTCATGATGTTGTTATAAGTAAAGAAGGGCATACAGAGGGAGTGGATCCGCTCATACATATCGGATATAAAGGACAGCAGTTGAGTCTTGATATGGAAAGCATATATAAAGCATGTGCAATTCCAATGCCGATCGACACTAAGCGTAACATGATGAATGCAAGCAGCAACTACGAAATAATAACAACTGTACTGAAAGCATGTCTGACTAAAACAAAACATATATTACATATTCCCGGTGCTATGGGTATGATTGGTGGTTATCCTGTTATGGTGAATGGTGAGGCAAACACAGTTTCCGTGAATGAAGAATATTTTACCTTGTCTCAAATGCAGGAAGTGAACAGAAAATCTATATACTTGGACGGAATTGAGAATGTCAAAGATGGTTTTTTGATTTACACAAACGAGCTGATAGAAAAGGTCAAAAAAGCATTTAATTACGGTGTTCCGAAAACAGTATCAATAAACGACAGTGATAGCATTGCGGAGGAAATAATAAAAAATATAATTGAAAAATATAAATGAAATTCGCTGTTTTTTCCGATATACACGCTAATTTGACAGCATTGCAGGCTTGTTATAAGCATTATTTACAAGTAAATACGGAGGCAAAAATCGTTGTTTTGGGCGATTATATTGATTACGGAGCAAGACCGAATGAAACAATTGCCTTTATAAAAGATATGTCTCCATATTTGATAATAAATGGAAATCACGAGAAAGGATTATCGGGAAGTGAGGATGTTCGTTTTTCCTTACAAAGAGTTGTTGCGGCTTCTAAGCTTACCAGGAGATTGTTGAACGAAGACAGTTTGGATTTTGTAAAAAAACATAATTACGCCAAATATGAAAAAGTTTGCGAAGGAAGAAGCATACTCTTTGTTCACGGTGATTTGTACGATGAGTACTGGGGCAGGATGCCATTGCATGAAATGGAAAGAAGTGCATATTCCAAATATGACTTTGTAATTTCGGGACATACGCATATTCCTCATTTTGTAGAAATGTTTTACCCAAATGACGATGTGACAAGACGCAACAAAATGAAGACATGCTTTATAAATTCCGGTTCTGTTGGACAACCGCGCAATCATTGCAAATATGCCCAATATGCGGTATTTGATACTGAAACGGAAGAAGTACATTTCTTTAAAGTGGATTATGATATTACGTTGGAGCAAAGTTTTTTTACCGATGAATTTGATGTTTTTTATAAAGAGAGATTATCTTTTGGAGTATGAGCAAAGAAAAAGAATTAATTGTTATAAGCGGCGCAACAGGCATAAGTGGCAGTGAAACAGTACGTCAGTTATTACGGAAAGGATACTGTATTGTCGCGTTTGATAATTTTTTTGCAAGTTCTATTGATAGCATAAAAGATGTTGCTCAACATCCGAATTTGATGTTTTTTGAATATGATATTTGCAATAAGGAACAAATGCAAAAATTGGAAGTATTGTTACAAAAATTGACATCGCAGGAAAGTGTGGAATTAAGTTTTATAAATTACGCAGCTGTAGTTCATACAAGACATTTTTATATTCCAAGTTCTACTTTTAAAATAAATGTACTCGGAATGAAATCGTTTTTAGATATGGCTGTTCGATTGAACGCAAAAAGATATATAAATTGCAGCACATCGGAGGTTTATTCTTACGGATCGTATAAAGAGGGTGGTGTGTGTGAAAATGACCCGCTTCTTTTTGCAACGGCAGAAGAAAGTTTACGTACAAGTTATGCAGCAGGGAAATTGCAAACGGAATTTTTCATGAAGGAAGCAGTGAAAGATGGACAAATAAAAGGCTGTTCCATAAGATTTGCAAATGTGTACGGCAGTAACGAACTGTATCCGGAACACATAATACCATACACGATAAATGCCATAAGAAACGGCAATACGGTTAAACTTCTCACCAATGCAAAAAACACATACCGTACATTTCTGCACAACAGCGACAGTTGCAGTGCTGTGATTGCTTTACTTGAAACGCCGTCTGCATTAGATGGATCTGTGTATAATGTAGGAACAGGTGAAGAAATTCTCATTCCTGACTTAGTAAATATGATAGCCGCCAAAATGAACAAGAAGGTAAATATTATCTATGAAGGCAAAAGAACAGCCGATCCTGAACGCAGACTGCTTAATATATATAAAATAAGAAAAAAAACAAATTGGACACCAAAAATACATCTTAGTGATGGACTTGATGAATGTGTTAAATGTAGTTAAAATATTACCAATTTTAAAGCAAAAGGTACTTCAGGCATTATTCATGGCTCGCCAAAACAAGCAAAAATATATTGATTTTGGCAGATTATAAACAACAAATATTTACCATTTTATAGTTTTTAGTATCTTTGTGGCAAATTATAAATGTTTTACTATGCAATTTATGGCGTATTTCATAATATGTATTGGAATAACGTACAGTCGGAAATAGTAATGCGTGATTTGTTTATGTCGCTCTGATGTATTTATATAATCACATAAAACCAATTTTGTATGCAAACATTCCTTTCAAAAATAGATGCCGTATATAAATTTATTTTATTTGGAGACTTTTTTCGTGTCATATTTCCGTGCGTAATGTTGCGTTATATCCGCAAAACAAGGATAAAACAACAGTGCACATTAAATTCCCTGAAAGACAAATCAAGCATTACTGTTATATTTCTTATGCAGAACACCGCTGTTTGGAAATACGATTTACTGTATAAAAAAATGGCAGAATCAAAATACTTTAAGCCGGTAGTGGTTATTTGTCCATATAACGTGCATCTGTATTATTCAAGGGCGGAATGTATGAATGTTATGAAACAGACAGAGGAGTATGCAAAAATAAAGGGATACAACTATATATCCGCCTATGATACGGTGCAAAAAAAATGGATTGATGTGAGAAAAACAATTAAGCCCGATATTGTATTTTTTACAAAGCCATATAAGGATACAAACTCAAAATACTACATATATAAGTTTAGAGATAAAATTACATGCTATATTCCTTACGGCACCGAACTTCTTAATACAACTTTGCGGTTGACGTGTAATTTGCCTTTGCATAATTTACTGTATCATTATTTTGTAGAAACGGAGTATAACAAAAATATAATAAAGAATAATTCTTTGATAAAAGGGCGGAATGTTATGGTCGTTTCTTCGCTGGGCTCTGAGTGTCTAATGGATAGAACATATATTCCAAAAGATGTTTGGAAAATACAGAACAAATGCAAAAAACGTATTATATGGTCGCCGCACCACACAATTGACTATATGTTCAATTTTTCCAGTTTTTTGCTCTACTGTGAAACAATGCTTTCATTTGCGGAAAACTATAAAGACGAAATACAGTTTACATTCAAACCACATCCTGTTTTGAAATTTAAACTGATAAATATTTGGGGAAAACAAAAGACGGACGAATATTATAATCGCTGGCAGGAAATGTCAAACACGCAAATTGCAGAAGGCGATTATAACGATCTTTTTTTGACTTCCGATGCAATGATTCACGACAGTGTTTCGTTCACAGTTGAATATTTGCATACTTGCAAGCCTGTACTATTTTTAGTGCGGCGTGAAAATATAATAAACGAATGGACAGATTTCGGCTTGCAGGCATTTAATCAACATTACCACGCTAATAACGAACAGGAAATTGAAAACTTTATAAATCAGGTTGTTTTAGCCGGCAATGACAGTAAAGCACTTGATCGCAAAGCCTTTTTTAATGAATATCTTTACCCCCAAGACGGCATTATGCCGTCGGAAAAGATTTTAAAAATTTTAGAAAATGAAGCGAAATAAAAATATATATAAATCATAAGTTTGCGAAAAAAACATGATTTATTCTTGATATATCAATAGTTTTATTTACCTTTGTCAGCAAATTATTTTTTATGCAGGAAACAATTTATTCCATATCAGGAGATGAGATTATAAAGTCTTTGGGTAAAAAATTCAAAACGTATCGCAAAAGGATGACGATATTAAAGGTAAATAGGTCGTGTCCGAAAATAATGATATAATAGACAGTAAAAACTTGATAGAACAAGTAAGAGATGCAATAAATAATTTTGAAAATTTGCAGCGGAGTTGGATATAGATAAAAATCTGACATTAAGTATATGGAATAAAATTTCACAAAATAAAACAAAATGAACGATCTTATTTCAGTAATCATCCCTGTTTATAATGCTAGCGCAGAACAACTCACGAGAGCAGTAAATTCCGTATTATGCCAAACGTACACAAATATAGAATTGTTACTGGTTGATGATAAAAGTACAAAATCACATATTGCCCCGCTGTTGGACAATTTCAAGCAGAGAGATAGCAGAGTTAAAATTTTTGCTAATGAAGAAAACAGCGGAGTAAGTATGACTAGAAAAAAAGGAATAGATAATGCAAATGGCGACTATATTCTTTTTATGGATAATGACGACAGCCTTACTAATAACTGTGTTGAATTACTTATTGGAAGGGCAAAAGACACAAACGCCGATATAGTTGTGGGTAGTATAATTTTTAATTATGGCGAATATCGAAAAGAATATAGTTACACTCTTAGAGAGGATAATCCGTATGCTTATTTAACAGCATTATTGAATGATAATATTCGTGGAACACTTTGGGGAAATCTAATTAAAAAAGCCGCTATTCAAAACAGTGGTTTTCCTGTAGCAGCAAAAAATGCTTTTGATAACGATATATATGTTTGTTTTCATTTCGCTTGCGGTAACTTGAAAATAGTTGCACTTGAAACACCCATTTTAATTTATAATTTTTCATATAGTTCTTACTCTCATTCAAGACCATTGAAATGTTTGGAGGATTTATATCTGTGCGGAAGACAAATTGAAAATTTATTGAAATCAAAATCTTATTTTAAAAATATTAAAGATGATTTTGCGTATTATATGATTTGTTCCTTTATAGGAAAATTTAATATGTTTAATGGTGCTGAATTGGACATGTCTCTTTATGGAGAATATCTAAAAAACAAAGAGGCAGTTAAGCGGTTATCAAGAAATAAAAAATTAATGTTAATTGTATATGACAATACTTTGTTGCGTAGTATATATGTGTTATATGCTCGACAGGTTAAACCAGTTTTGAAAAAAAATTTTTATAGAATATATTTAAAATTGACCGGATCATAACTTCGTTATGGTGCCATTTAAAGTATTCTAAAAAATTTGTTGCCGCTCTATCAATTGCGACAATATCAAAATTACCGAATTTTTTTTAAATGCGTTAATTATGAAAAATGTGTTTAAAAATGGCAAATTTTAAAAATAATAATATAATCATAAGATGGGCTTTATGTAGCAGTAATAATATTAATTATGAAATACTTATTTAACATCATTTTTTTTGTGCAATTACAGATAGCACACTTACGAAACAGCGAGCGTTACAGAAAATCTCTTGCGTTGAAACATAAATTAGACGAAGCAGATTGTCCGCTTAACGATTCCGAAAAAAAATATTTTCGGCAATTTCTCAACACGCGTTTATGTAAATGTCCGCTCAATTATCAGTTTGCATATAAATACGATTGGGCTTTTACAAAAGTTTATTCGGATAAAGAAAACGGCTTGAAATATGTGATTACACCCGAAAAACATCGTTTGTATTTTAAGCGAAATATGACAACAGCGCAAATACGCAAGATGTACAAGTTTCTTTGTGCTGAACAGGATTTGCAATCTCCCCACTGCTACACCTTTTGCTGTGAGCCGAAAGAAAACACTGTTTTAGCGGATATTGGAACAGCCGAAGGCAATTTTGCCCTGAAGTTTATTGAACGTTTTAGCAAAGTTTATCTTTTTGAATGTGATCCCGAATGGCTTGAAGCATTGCAGGCAACTTTCAGTCCCTGGACAGATAAAATAGAAATTGTCAAGGCGTATGTTTCGGATATTAATGATGCAGATCATGTTTCGCTTGACCATTTTTTTACCGGCAAAGAAATACCAACCTTACTTAAAATGGACGTGGAAGGCTATGAAGAAAGGGTCCTTTTGGGTGCAAATAAATTAATTAACAGCAATATGAAGATGGAATTATTAGTTTGTACATATCACTGTAAAAATGATGACAAAAAACTCTCGACAATTCTTATGGATAACAACTACGACATAGAATTTTCAAGTGGTTGGATGATTTTTGAGGACGATTTCAGAAAAGGACTTTTGCATGCCGGAAAAAAATTATGAATATAGTTTTGTTGCCTCCCGCGATGATAGTAGAAAAGACGCTTTGCAAACGAGTTCAGAGAATTTATAGCAAATACAGTGAGCATTTAGAGTCACGAAAAATAAATCAGATGGGAAAGTTTTGGAAAATTTGATTTTTTATGTATCTTTGGCGAAATGGAAAAAGAGTATTCTCACTTTCTCTTAACGCGTTTCAATTTGAAACTTTGGCAGCAGGATAAAAATGGTAAGAAGACACATTCCGACACGTGGTTGGCAGAACGTTTTCGGTTGTTTGAAACGTATTGTTTGCCTGCAATTGCTGCTCAAACTTGTAAGAACTTCCGGTGGATAGTTTTGTTTGATAGTGATACTCCGTATATTTACAAACGAAAAATTGATTTATATAAAACTAAATGTGAACAGTTTATTCCTCTCTTTTTAAGAAAAGAGGAAGCCTCCGGCTATACAACATTTTTAAATGAACAAATCAGGCAATTGGTAGTGGACGACAGTAAGTGTATTATTACTACCCGATTAGATAACGATGATGCCGTAAATGTAAATTATATTGCAGAAATTCAAAGAATTATTGGAAATCAAAATGTTAAAAACGAATTTTGTTTGTCATTCAGTTGGGGTTTGCAGTATTTTGAAAAATGGAGTTTTGCCGTAAGAATAAAATTCCCGAACAATCATTTTATTTCTCTTATTGAGCCGAACAAAGTAAATTACAAGTTAAAAAACGTATATGAAATAGAGCATTTGAAAGTAAAATATTCTTGTGAAGTACTAAATATAAACAATAAGGATAACGCTTGGTTGGAAGTTGTGCATAGTTTAAATGCATCGAACGACGTAAAAATAAAAAATTTGCAATATCCGATATTGCAAAATACTGATATGTCTGATTTTTTTTTGAAAAACATTAAATTAAAATTTAGTACAAGTTTATTTTCATTTTTATTTAAATATTTTCCACAATGTATCAAACATACTTGGTTACATAATCGTTTTTGGGGAATAAAAACCAATGAAGTAAAATAAATATAAAATGAATGTGTTTTTCTTTTTTAATACGGAAGATTCAGGTGTTCTATGGTCCTATTATCACCAATATATTGTTCTTGCCGAAGGATTAACGGAGCTTGGTATCAGGTGTTACGGCAGTCGGGACATGTATCAAACAGCAGTCGGCAGCAATTATTTGATTAGGTATGACAAAAATTTTCCGCTTGCTGATATTGATTTGGCTTTTTTCAGCAGTTTTAATTATCATAAAAACAAGAAAGACGGGAATAAATTTATTAAACAAAATATTAAATGTTTAAGTCCGAATTGTAAAACGATTTTTATTGACGAATCTGACGGCTTACGTACACCGGGTTTTTATAAAGGGGCGCAAATGTGTGATATTGTTCTAAAAAGTCATTACAGCTGCAAATACAATTACCCAAAAAATTTCCGTGCATGGCAGTTTGGTATCACTAACAGAATTCTTGATGCCGTAAGTCCGCAAATATTTGAACAGCGAAAAAACAATTTTTTAGTCAATTTTCGTCCGAGGCACATTTTGCGTGATTTGATGAATGAGCTTATAAAACCAATTGTTTGCGAATATTTTATTTGGGATAATACGATTGACAATTTTGATATAGCTAATTTTACCTCTTACGACTTATTGATGTTCAAACAGGCACGAGGGCGGCATAATCCGTATTTTTACAAACGCTTATCTGAAAATAAACTTAGTGCCTGTTACGGTGGAGTTCCGGCAACTCCTTTCGGCAACTATAATAAATATACGGCTTTTATTGCCCGAAAAATCAACAATTTATTACATCTTTTCAAATACGACCGCGTTCGCCAGTGGGATTCTTGGAGACTATGGGAAACATGGGCTGCGGGGAGTGTTGCCTTTCATATAAATTTTGAAAAATACGGTTGTGTGCTGCCTGTGATGCCTAAGAATGGAGTTGATTATATCGGTATTGATTTGGAAAATCCAAATGAGATTAAAAAATATCTTAAAGACAATGAACAGTTGAAATTCATTGCCCAAAATGGACGAAAATTTGTTCTTGAAAATTACACACCAAAAATTGTAGCGCAGAGGTTATTAAATATGCTGAAAGAATAATAAGATGGTCTTGTCTAATCTTAATCAGAAAAATCACAATTTTTATATTAAAATAAAAATAAGGTTTTCCTGCACAAAACAAGCCACAAATTGTATATTTTTGCTTTTCAAGATAATTGCTTAATTTTGCTGAAATATTTTTTATGGCTGAAAATCAAAATATAGAATACAAATCAGGTTTTAACGAAGAGGCGATGATCGCTCTTTCGGCTTTTGCCAATACGAAAGGCGGAAGTGTGATAATTGGAATAAACGATAAGGGTAAACCGATAAAAAATTTTGTAATAAAAAAAGAGAGTATTCAAGAATGGCTCAATGAATTTAAAACCAAAACAAGACCATCGGTTATCGCAGATTCGGAAGTTATTAGAATTGGTGGTAAAGAGGCGGTAGAACTTAGCGTACAGGAATTTCCGATAAAGCCGGTTGCTTTTAGAGGGCGATATTATAAGCGGGTAAATAATTCCACGCATCAGTTGTCGCCGGAAGAAATAGCAAATATTCATCTTCAAACAATAAATTACAGTTGGGACTATTATTGCGACTTAAGCCACAGTCTGAAGGATTTGGATAAGGATAAAATATCTGCTTTTATCCAAAAACTACGCAGTAATGGTACTTTACAAGATTTAAAGTTGAGGGATATTGATGTTCTGAATAAATTGGAAATTCTGCGGGAAAACAAAGTTACATTTGGAGCGTATTTACTTTTTTCAAACGATTATAATATTATTAGTGATTTGCAAATAGGTAGATTTAAAAGTGATACGGCGATTATTGACTCCCTTTCTTTGACCACTGATTTATTTACAGAAGTTGAAAAAACACTTTCTTTTATAAAAAAACATTTGATGGTAGAATATATCATCACAGGTAATCCACAAAGAACAGAACGATACGATTATCCACTTGAAGCAATTCGAGAAATCGTGATAAATATGATAGTACATCGTGATTATAGAATAAGTTCGGCAAGTGTTATTAAAATTTTTGACGATAGAATAGAATTTTATAATCCCGGTGGATTGTACGGTGAATTAACAATAGAAAAACTATTATCCGGAAATTATATTTCCCAAACAAGAAATAAACTTATTGCAAAAGCATTTAAAGAAGTTGAATTGATAGAACGTTATGGCTCCGGCATCATGAGGGTCAGGCAGATTTGTAAAGATTACGGAATTATTGAACCTGTATTTGAAGAATTTATTGACGGCTTTAGGATAATTCTATATAAAAAACGATTACAAAATATTTCAATAAATAAGGGGACAGAAAAGGGGACAATAAAGGGGACAGAAAAGGGGACAATAAAGGGGACAGAAAAGGGGACAATAAAGGGGACAGAAAAGGGGACAATAAAGGGGACAATAAAGGGGACAGAAAAGGGGACAGAAAAGGGGACAGAAAAGGGGACAGAAAAGGGGACAGAAAAGGGGACAATAAAGGGGGGCGTAAAAGAAAGACAAGAAGGGGGAGTAGAAAAAAAGGAGGGACAAGAAAGGGGAAATCTTTGAGGGAGGGGATTACGGAGGCCAGAAAGAGT
>JAIROC010000519.1 GCA_031257735.1 Bacteroidales bacterium
TAGAATTTAAAATAAAAAATGAGCGAAAATTTTTTCTATAATAAATTGGGATACGGACAGTTAGCAGATTGTTCCAGTGTTTCTCTTTCCAAACCCGAATATCGGGAATTAGAGAAAACCGGCGCTGACAAAGTATATTTTTCCGGCGATTTTCCGGCGGTATTGTTTAAAGAAGTACAATCATTCGATGATTGTGCATTGAGAGAAATTGCGGAAATTCAACGGAAAACATGGAATTACAGGAAAGTAATATTTCTGTTTGCAATGTCGGGTACGGAAATCAGAATATACAACTGTTACGAAAAGCCGAAGTATTTGAAACCCGACGACGACGTTAATGCAGAGATTAAACAGTATGAAATTTTTAAAACACAAAAAGACGATGCAAAAAATTTAGCTATATTAGTAGAATTATTTTCTCAAGTTGGCGTTGATTGCGGCTTGCTTTGGACGAGCGAGTATGGAATTCGTGAGCGCGTAAATGTTCAAAGGAGGATAGACCGGTATTTAGTGCAAAGTCTTATGGAAACCGCCAAAATACTTGGGGCGGATATTAAAAACAAAGATATTATACATGGCTTATTGATGCGGTCCCTATTCATTTTATATCTCGAAGACAAAGGGGCGGCAAAAGAAGCCGGACTTTACAAGAAGATCATGCCGAAGGCAAACAGCTATTTCGATATTTTAGACGATGTCGATGCTACCTATAAATTGTTCGACAAATTACATGAGCATTTTAACGGTAATGTTTTTCCGGTAATTGACGGCGAACAAAAAACAGTTACGCAAGAACATTTACAAAAAATAAAACATTGCTTTATTGACGGCGATTTGTCCGGCAATCCGAAATTATTTGATGATTGGAAAATTTTTGATTTTAGCTTCATACAAATAGAATTATTGAGTGAAGTTTATGAAAACTTCTTGGGCGAACTGAAAGAAAAAAAAGAAAAAGGTCAGTTTTATACTCCTTATCCATTAGTTGAGTTGATGTTGAATGACCGGCTTTCCATAAAAAACGAAACAGATTACAATGTCAAAACCTTAGATATAGCGTGTGGTTCGGGCATCTTTCTTGTCGAAAGTTATAAGCGTTTAATTCAAAGATGGAAAAATGCCCATCCAAATGAAAATATTTCTTTTGAAAACTTGAGGGATATTTTGCTTGACAATATTTATGGAATAGAAATTGACCCTTTGGCAATCAAAGTCGCCGCTTTCAGCCTTTATCTGGCGCTGGTCGAGCAATTATTAGACCCCAAAACACTTTGGATAAAAAAGAAATACCGCTTACCCTATTTGATTAATAACCCTGACGACCCGTCGCTTAAAGGCAAACAGGGAAATAACCTTTGGCGTCGGGATACTATAAGCGAGGTAGATGCCGAACATTTTGTAATCAAAGCAGATTTGATTGTGGGTAATCCGCCGTTTGGGACAGATAAAATAAGTCCGGGAATTAAAGATTATCTGAATAAACGAAAGTATGCACAGGAAAAAGTTCTTGCCTTTTTGGATAAAGCCGTTCAATTTGCAAACGATGACGGAAAAACAGCCTTGATTTTCAGTACAAAAGTATTGACGAATACCAATAAGCAATATCAAAATTTTAGAAAGTGGCTGTTCAATAAAACATATGTTGAAAAGGTTTATAATCTTTCCATTTTCCGCAAGGCAAAGAAAGATTTTGGCGGACAGTTGTTTAATTCGGCAACAGTTCCCGTTAGTATCGTCTATTATCAAAAAAGGTATCCCGAAAATATTTCGGAAACCATTGAATATTGCGCTCCCAAAACGTATGTAAAGTCAAATGTGGTTGACGGTTTAATTATCGACAGTACCGATATAAAGTTTCTGCCGCGACATGAGTGTCAAAAACCGGATACGAAAATCTGGAAAATTGCAATGTGGGGAAATATTTGGGATTTTCGTTTGTTATCACACCTTAGTAATAAATTTCCAGCAACTTTAAAATCCTATTTTAAACAAAATAATTGGATTTATGCTACAGGATTAAATGGAGACAGTGAACATAAAGATTTTGTACCTACCTCTATTATTGAGACAAAATCAATAGGTAGATACTACACTCCTGAAAATGTTTCTGTTCCCAATAATACCTACTATCGAAAAATAGATAGTACCTTATTTCAACCGCCATTTATAGTTGTCAAGAAAGGACAAAAAGAGAAACAAATAACAGCTTCTTATATAGATTACAACAAATATTTTAAAAGCGGGGCTTATATTATAAATAAAAATGACAATTCCACTCAAAAAATAAAAAAGGGATTAGTGGCTTTTTTCAATTCCGATTTAGCCAAATATATTTTATTTCTGTCCGGTTCTTCATGGGGGATTGAACGGGAACAAATATTTTTTAATGAGTATTTAACACTTCCCATGTTTTTTCAAAATAATTCAGTGCTGACCGAGATTATTGATTTATATGACAAGTTAGTTATTACATTAAAACATGATTTTTTAAATACTCATTCTATTGAACAACAGGAAAAAGAAATAAACAGAAAATTAGAAAGCATTATTAATGTGTCTGAAAAGGAGCAAATTTTAATTGCGGACACATTAAAATTTAGCCTTGATTTGTTTGAATCTGGCGAAAAGTCAATCGGTTTTAAACGAACATTGCCGGAAGAAAATCAATCTTATGCCGAAATAATTTGTAGTGAGCTGAATGATTTTCTGCAACATTCGTCATTTAAGGTCAATGCAACTGTTTATGATGTTCGGTTAAGCGACCCGCTTAATTTGATTGTATTGTCATTTGATGATAAAAAGCGACCTGTTACAGCTAAAAATGCAGGTGAACTGTCGCCGTTACTCAAGGCGTTAAATGATTATTCTTTGCAGGAGTACGGTCAAAATATATATGTACGCAAACAATACAAATATTCTGATAGAGATAAAATTTATCTTATAAAACCCAACCAGAAACGTTTCTGGACACGCTCACAAGCAATGGAAGACGCACAATCCCTGATTATCAAAATAGCAAATATGGGAGGCGTCGCAAATGAATAAATTGAACAGTACCATAATTGGAGCATTCTGCCATGAATTTGAAAGGAGATGTATGAGTTTATTGTCGGAAGCTTATACCGATGCGAAATCAAAATACAAAATTACTATTGATTATGAAGAAGAAAACATCTCTGCCATTTTGTTTGATTATATAGACAACTGTTCTCAAGCTGAAAAATGGGATATTCATATTTCGGATGAATTTCGTATATACAATGACAGTATTTTACAAGGCAAAAAATCGGCTAAATCTGCCCCAAGAACAGATTTGAGGTTTGGTATGTGGTCAAATGGCGCAAAGTTGACCTATTTTGTAGAGGCAAAAAATTTGATAGAAACAAATTGCTCCAAAAAGGGCAGGAAGAGTAAAATTTTCGCACAATACTTGCATAAACGCTATATAGCAACAGGTATTGACAACTACCTGTCCGGCCATTATCCGTCTAATGGTTGTCTAATCGGTTATATTTTACAGGGAGAAACAGAAAATATTATTGGCCGTATAAATCAACATTTGCAAAATTGCAGTAGAGAACCGGAAATATTAATCAGGCAATCTTTTGGATTGCCAAATTTTGATTCGGCGTATCTGTCAAAACATAAAAATAATATAACAATTAAACATTTGATGTTTGATTTTACTGTCAATAAGGATTACAAGCCGATTTCACCATTTCCGACAGCGCTGTGAAAAAACAGGCGCGTGCATTCAAAAGCGTCATCAAATTGGACAAGAATTTCCATATTTACGTCCATGGAAACAGCGACCTGATACAGCAAGGCACGGACGAAAATGGCAAATTCTACAAAATCTATTATAAAGAAGAAAATTAAACCATTATGCCCTATTTCGCAACGTAAAAACAAACAAAATGAACTTAGATAATTTTCACAAACACATTCCGCCTAAAATCTATGAGAGAGGCGAGGAATATTATGAAAATGATATGGTTGATAATGTCGAGCATCATTATCCCGATACATGGACGGCAGAAGTTGAGGGTAGCGACTTGTACACCGTTGAAATAAAAATGAACGGCGATGATATCGTTTCATGGGATTGCGATTGCCCGTACGACTACGGCGATATGTGCAAACACACAGTGGCAGTCCTTCTGCATATCAAAGATAATAAGGACAGTTATCAGGTAAATATTGAAATCCCGCCTTCTTCTCAACAGACCCAGATGACCGAAATTCTTAAACATGCCAACCATAAAGAACTTACGTCGTTTTTATCCCAATATGCAGATAAGCATCCCGACTTTTATCAGGCATTAATATCCAGTCTTCATCCGCAAAAAAAGGCAACTATTCGGGTCGATTATGCAAAAGAAATACAAAAATGCTTTCATGCACGAGGTTCATACGACAGATATGGCTATTCAAATGACGGAGGAGAAATTTCCCGGCAATTGGACAGGTATGTCGAGAAAGCCAAATCGCTGATAAAATTGAACTGCGAGGAGGAAGCCCAGACCATTTTGCTTCATATTATCAAAGAAATAGGGGATGGTTATGAGGAATATGATGATTGCGACGGCGATTTAGCCTTTGTCTGCCAGGAGGCTTCGGAGATCATTGAAAAAATGATTGAATCAAGTTTGCCGGACAATTTATTGGAAGTCGCGACAAACGCAATAGGCCAAATGATAAAAAATAGTAACTATGATAATTATGGTTTGGCCGACTTGGAGCAGATACTGTTTTCAATAAGTCTCAAAACTTCAAACTTTGAGAACGCTATCCGAATTATTGACGAAGCATTGAAGGACAGTCCCGATTCTTTTCGTACCCATTCATTAGTTGCATCAAAGATTGAACTTTTAAAAAATGCAAACAAGAAAGAGGATGTGGAGAAAGTAATCTCTCATTACCTGTACTTACCCGAGATTCGGAAAATTAGACTGAAAGAACTGCTGTCCGAAAAGCAATACGGTAAAGCGCTCGCCTTAATTGACGAAGGAATAGGTCTCGCCGAAGAGAAAAAACATCTGGGAACAGTGAGCGACTGGAAAGATGAAAAACTGTCTGTGTACAAATTGATGGATAACAACGAAAAAATAATTGAGTTAGCGGAAGATTTGTTTGTCAACGGCAGGGAGAGCATGAAATATTACCATATCTTGAAAACCGTCATTCCATCCGAAAAATGGGCAAGCTATCTGGATGACTTTCTCTTAAAATCGGGGAAACAAAGAATGTGGGGAATCGGAGGGCATGTATTGGCGCAGATTTATATCGCGGAAGAATATTGGGACAAGTTGATGGCTTACGTCGAAAAGAATATCCAATTAGGAGGATATTCTTCATTAAGGGAATATGAGCCTTATTTGAAATCGCGCTATCCGGAACGGATGTTAGCATTTTACCAGTTACAAATTATTGATTATGCCGCTAAAAATATGGGAAGAAACCATTATAAATATGTGGCCGACGTATTGAAAACCATGAAAGAATATCCCGGTGGAGCTGAAACAGTCAGCTTACTGTTGGCGCACTTCAAATCGATTTATTCCAAGCGTCGAGCGATGATGGAGGAATTGGAAGATTGAAAACGGGGAAATGAGATAAAAAAAACACCCAAGAGATTTTTTTTATCACCCAAGAGATAAAACCCATCTCCCGGGAAATGATTTCCATCTCTTGAGAGATTATGCGAAAAACACGCAAGAGACAGGTTTCGCCTCACAGGAGACCGCCTCAAACTCCTAAGAGATGAAATCTATCTCTTAGGAGATAAAAACAAAAAACGGATTTTTAGAAAAAATCTCTCAGGAGATGAAAACCGTCACTTGGGAGATTTTTTTTATCTCTTCCATGTTTTTTGGGGAATTTGAGATGGATGCGGACAATTCATGTGTATTAAATATCTAATTACGAGCGGAATAAACAATTTGATAGAAATCTCAATCCTTTTTGGTCAGCATGATTTTTGACCATGTAAACCGTTATTGACCTCCCCTTTTTTTCGGGACATTTAAACTTTTCAGGAATGAAGAACCAATAAGCCGACAATTCGGCTATCTCACAACGAGATAGCAAAAAAGTGTACCTCACAGCAAAAAAAATAGAGCCGCAAAGAAAAACAACCTGTATAATTTCTGCCGTACCTTTGCACTTTATTTGTAAAAAAGTATGATATGAAAAAAGTAAGTATTTTAATGTTGGCGGGAATAATAATGATTTCAGCCGTAAGT
>JAIROC010000552.1 GCA_031257735.1 Bacteroidales bacterium
GCAATCAATACGCCGTCATTGCGAAGGAGGCACGACTGAAGCAATCCCTAACAATCAATGCGTTCTTTGGGTAGGGATTGCTTCGCTGCGCTCGCAATGACGGCGTTATGTCGACTTTATAGACAGACACTAATTATGCAATATTATCAAATCAACATAAAATATTGATCATGACATATTATTATTACTATCAAACAGAAGTAGGTAAAATTTATATTGTCGAAGAAGACAATGCAATTGTGAATATCAAATATAAAATAGAGATAAGTAACGGAGAAGAACAGCAAACAGCCTTAATAAAAGAAACCTGTCGTCAACTTATAGAATACTTTGACGGTAAACGGAAAAAATTTGATATTCCCATAAAATTAAAGGGAACTTCTTTTCAGCAAAAGGTATGGTCAGCGCTTCAAACAATACCCTACGGAGAAGTATGGAGTTATAAATATCTTGCAGAAACAATTGGTTCACCCAAGGGGTATCGTGCTGTTGGAATGGCAAATAATCATAATCCCATCAGTATTATTGTTCCCTGTCATCGCGTTATAGGGAGTGATGGTTCTTTAGTTGGTTATGCAGGCGGTCTGGACAGAAAAAAACTGTTGTTGGAAATAGAACAAAAGAATAAAGCGCAATAAGATATCAGTTGATATCCATCTGTATATTGACTTCTGTCTTAGTATTCCCTGACAGTTCGTATATTCCGACAATTTTTTCGCAGGTATATCTTTTTCTGATGAGGTCGATAGTATCAACATAATTTACAGATGCAACCAACCACCAAGCGTCATCGGAAAGTATACGTTTAAATTCATAATAGCCTTTTGAATCGGAAGTTGTTACATGCGCAGGTATGGCGGTAACAAGATTGATGGGAATACCTTCTGCTTTATATACTTTGACAGAACAAATTCCAATAATCTCTTTATGGATAGCCATGTTATAATAGATTTGTCCATAGAGTGTATTTTCATCTGTCTTTTTATCACAACTTGATAAACCGAATAATAACAGCGCTATCAACACAAATGCTGTTTCCCTTATAAATAATGTATTGACTTTTTTCATATAGATTTATGATTGATTAATTGTTTTTCATTCTAACGACGAACAACAACAATTATTATTATGAATTAAATGTGAGAAGGATATCGTGTAGAACATGGACAGGATTATTAGCAATATCTCACTAATAATTGAAAATTGAAAATGAGCTAGCTCCAATCAACGCCGTATAATACTCCTTTTCAGAGCTTGAAAAGGCTATGGGAAAACAACAAAAAGATTGTGGAGCAAGTCCACAATGACGGCGTTGATTGAACATCATCATGCGTCAGCCTAACTCATAACCCATAACTATTCTCTAATAACTTCAAAGGTATAGTCGTCGAGAAATCGGATCATGGTAGAAGGTTTAGTATCCTCTAATTGAGAAACAGAGGTATCAACAATATAATCTACGAGACTTTTAATTTCCGGACTTATGTCTTTGAATAAAGCAGGGGTAGGTTTACCCGATATGTTTGCGGAAGTCGAAACTATCGGCTTCCCAAATAAACTGATTAATCGTTTGCAAAACTCGTTTTTGACAATACGAATAGCTATTGTTCCGTCCGGAGCAATTAAATTTTTGGGCAAATTCTTTACGTGGTTGTAGATAAATGTAGTAGGACGATTGGTATGTTCGATCAAATCCCATGCAATTTCCGGGATATGATCCAAATACAAAGATAATTTTTCTACTTCATCCAACAAAATCAGTAGACTTTTAGTTGTCCTTCTTCTTTTGATGGTAAAGATTTTGTCAATTGCGGCAACGTTAGTAGCGTCGCATCCAAGTCCCCAAATGGTGTCGGTTGGATATAAAATGATAGACCCGCGGTTTAGATGATCATTTGTTCTGATGATTTCTTCACTAATATTCATAATACTTGATATAAATTCATTATTTTTTCTGCAATCAGATTCGGACTGAATTTCTTGATTTGTTCTTTCCCTTTTTGGACAAGATATTTTCGTAATACATCATCATGCAGTATTCCGTATATAGCTTGTGCTATTTCTTTCTCGTTGTCTGGATTGACGTACAAAACAGCATTCCCCCCTGTCTCCTTAAAACAAGATGTATTGCTTGTTATCGTTGGCGTTTGACAGGATAAGGCTTCTATAATTGGAATGCCAAAGCCTTCAAAAAATGAAGGATAAATGAAAATACTTGCTAAAGCATACACCGCTGGCAATTCCAACGAATGAACATCATGATGAAAGTAAATGTTTTTTATGTTGTTCTGTTCAATCTGTTTTTTTAACTTCAACGCATACTTGCTTTCTTTTCCCACAATTACCAAAGGAATATTTACAGGATGATGTTGAATGCTTTTGATGACATTGATAATGTTTTTTCTCTTTTCAATATTGCCTACCATCAAAATAAATCTGTCGGGAAGATTAAGTTTTGTTTTGATTAGCTGTTTTTGTTCTTCTGTTGGTTTTGTGGCAAAGACAGGATTGCAAGGTTGATAAATTACCTGTATCTTATTTTCCTTCACCTTGAAGAAGTGTATTAAATCATCTTTTGTCTGCTGACTTGCTGCAATAATAATATCCGCTTTCTTACAGGCGAATGCTGTTTTTTGTTTGTAAAACATTCTGTCATGCCATTTGTACCAATGGGGATAACGCATAAAGATAGTGTCATGAATTGTAACAACTCTTTTTGCGTTGGCAGTATCAATATCTCGGGGCAATTCATTGCTTAAACCATGATAAATATCCAGATTATATTTTTTTGCGTCGTGTCCGATGCGTCTATACTTCCATAACGAAGGAAAAGAACTGTATATCCCTTGCGGAATAACTATTCCATACTCGCCTTGCGGAGAGAGATTTTTGTTCTTATCCGGCGTGAATAAAAAATAATCATTCTCAGGAAAAGAATTGTATAGGGCAGAAAAAATATTTCGTCCATAATTTCCAAGTCCACTGTAATTGAAAAATATTCGTTTTGCGTCAAATCCTATTCTCATCTCTCACTATCTCCTTTCTTCTATCCATTTACGTGCATTGACAAAGGCTTCTATCCACGGAGAAACTTCATCCGATTTACGTTCTGTTGGATAGTAAGCCCAATGCCAACTAAATAAAGAACGTTCCAAATGAGGCATAATCGCCAAATGTCGTCCATCTTCACTGCATAAGGCTGCCGCTTGATACGCCGAACCGTTTGGATTGCCGGGATAACCCGAATAACTGTATTTGACAGGAATATGATACCTGCTTTCTTCGTAAGGTAAATGAAATTTTCCTTCACCGTGAGCAACCCATATCCCTAAACGACTCCCCGCCAAAGCTGACAACATCACCGAATGGTTAGGCATAATATTTACATTGACAAAATTAGATTCAAACTTATGAGAAGCATTATGCAACATTTTGGGTCTTTGGGAATGCTGAGGATATATCAATCCCAATTCCATCATCAATTGACAACCGTTACAAACACCCAAACTTAATGTATCCTTTCGTGCGTAGAAATCATGCAGTACCTTGCGAGCATTTTCGTTAAACAAAAAAGCGCCAGCCCAACCTTTGGCAGAACCCAATACGTCCGAATGTGAAAAACCTCCGGGAAAAACAATCATCCGTATATCTTCCAATGTTTCTCTGCCATTCATTAAATCACTTACATGAACATCCTTAACGTCAAATCCTGCCAAGTATAATGAGTATGCCATTTCTCGGTCGCCATTTGTTCCTTTTTCCCGTATGATGGCAGCCTTTATTCCGCTTGGCTTGCGGTCGTAGCAAAGTCCATACTGTTCAAGTCGTCCCGTGAAATCTTTGGAAAACGTATAAATCAACTCCTGATTTTTATAATTGTCATAACGTTCGGTTGCTTTTTCTTTGCCGCTTTGTTTGCAATCAAATAAATAAGATGTTTCATACCAAACGTCTCTAAAATGATCTATGTCAAATGTAATAGAAAAGGTATTTTTCTTCAACGTCATTGTTTGATGATGTCCCTGTATATTCAATTTTGCAATTTCCGTATATTGGACAGAGGCATTTTTCAGAAAATCTTCTACTTCTCCATTATTTTCTACCTGCAACAATATCCCTGCATTTTCGGCAAAAAGTATTTTCCGTAAATCTTCTTCTTCTATGGCAGATAAATCTACGTCCAATCCCAAACGATTGTCTGCAAATGTCATTTCAAACAAAGCCGTAATCATTCCTCCTGCCGAAATATCATGTCCAGCAAGTATTTTTTCTTCCCGTATTAACTGTTGTATAAGATTAAATATCTGTTTGAAGTAATTCGCATCTGCAACAGTAGGAGAGTTGTCGCCCAAATGATTTTTAGTTTGCGCGTAAGCGCTTCCTCCAAGTTTAAAGGTATCGGAAGAAAGATTGAGGTATAGTATTTTACTTCCTTCTTTTAACTGCAATACAGGGGAAACTGTTTTCTTGATGTCTTCCACTTCGCCAACCGCTGAAATAATAACTGTTCCGGGAGAAAAAACAACATCTCCGTTGGGGTATTTCTGTGTCATGGACAAAGAATCTTTTCCCGTAGGAATGTTAATTCCCAATTGACAGGCAAAATCACTTGCCGCTTCTACCGCCTGATACAAACGTGCGTCTTCTCCTTTGTTTTTTGATGGCCACATCCAGTTAGCGCTTAAAGAAACAGCATTTAATCCACCGTTAAGCGACGCCCATACGATATTGGTAAGCGCTTCGGCAATCGCCATGACAGAACCGTATGCGGGATTGATTAATGCTATGGCAGGAGCATGTCCTATCGCAGTAGCAATGCCTTTTTTTCCCTTAAAATCCAAAGCAACCACCCCCAAATTATTTAACGGTAACTGCAATGAACCACAACATTGTTGTTTGGCAATTTTACCTGTAACAGACCTGTCTACTTTGTTGGTCAGCCAATCTTTACAGGCTACGGCTTCCATCCGAAGAACAGCTTCTATTTCTTTGTTCAAGTCCGCAAAAGAATTTTCGTCTATTGTCTTAAAAGTTTCTATAATCGAATGATCTTCCATGAGCGTTTTGGGTGGATTGCCAAACATATCAGAGATGTCCAAATGAACAGGACTTATCTTTTCTTTCTCCTGCGTAAAGACCAAACTGTTATCGCCCGTAGTTTCGCCCACTACGTAGACAGGAGCGTGTTCACGTTCGGCAATATTTTGTAAGAGTTCAATATCGCCTTTTCTCAAGAGCAAACCCATACGTTCTTGAGATTCATTTCCGATAATTTCTTTTGCGGACAATGTCTTATCTCCTATGGGTAATTTATCTATGTCAATTTTTCCGCCGACAGTTTCCAATAATTCCGACAGACAATTCAAATGTCCCCCCGCTCCATGGTCGTGAATGGAAACGATAGGATTGTTGTCCATCTCTACCAAAGCGCGAATGGCATTGAATACTCTTTTCTGCATCTCGGGATTAGAACGCTGTACGGCATTCAGTTCTATTGTTTTTGAGAACTCTCCTGTGGCTACGGAAGAAACAGCGCCGCCACCCATTCCAATACGATAATTATCGCCTCCCAATACAATGACTTTATCGCCGATGGCGGGTTCTTGTTTGAGGGCATACTTTCGGTTGCCGTATCCAATCCCCCCCGCCAACATAATCACCTTATCGAACCCGTATTTTTTATTGTTCTCTTCATGCTCAAAGGTAAACAGTGAACCACAGATGAGTGGTTGTCCGAATTTATTACCAAAATCGCTCGCACCATTAGACGCTTTTATCAATATTTCATCTGGGGACTGATAAAGCCATTTGCGGGGGATAATATTCTTTTCCCAGGTTTTATCGTCCGAATTTTCTGACAATCGAGAATAGGAAGTCATATAAACGGCAGTTCCCGCCATGGGGATACTTCCCGTACCGCCTGCCATTCTGTCGCGAATTTCACCACCCGAACCGGTTGCTGCTCCGTTAAAAGGCTCTACTGTTGTTGGAAAATTATGTGTTTCCGCTTTTAATGAAATTACCGTATCTATTTCTTTGGTATGGAAAAAGTCTGGCTTGTCCTGTCTTCCGGGGGAAAATTGTTCGACTTTGGGTCCTTCTATGAAGGCAACATTATCCTTATATGCTGAAATCAACTTATTGGGATTTTCTTTGGACGTCTTTTTAATCAGTTCAAACAGCGAAAACGGTTTTACTTCTCCATCAATGACAAAAGTCCCGTTGAATATTTTATGACGACAATGTTCCGAATTTACCTGCGAAAAACCAAATACTTCCGAATCGGTAAGTTTCCGATTTAATTTTTCAGACAAATCTTCTAAATAATGTATTTCATCTTCATTCAACGCCAAACCTTCTTCTTGTGTATACGCCCGCAAATCATCTATATATCGTACAGGTTCGGGATTTCTTTCCTGTAAGAACACTTCCTGCCCGGGATTTTTATACACTTCTTCCAACATGGGATCGTATATTGTTTTAGCATATTTTTCGGCATCAGTATTAGGTGGGGGGATAATTTTTTTGAACAATTCTATCCGACGGATGCTTTCCAATCCCATATTTTGTGTGATTTCTACCGCATTCGTACTCCATGGACTAATCATTTCATGACGAGGTCCAATAAAAATACCCTCTAAACATCCTCCAACTAAAAACGCATCGCTAAATAACCATGACAATTTTAACTGTTCTTTTTCAGAAAATTCTTTGTAAGTCTCAACAACATAAACCGTTGTTTCTGTTTGAAAAAAGATAATCATTTGTAAATAAATTATTTGAATATTATTAACTGACGATTACAAAGGTACAACTTTTTAATTGAAAACTTCATTAATTGAAAACTTCATTAATTGATAATTGAAAATTGAAAATGGGCTGATGCAAACAAAATAATTAGTGTCTGTCCGAAAACTCATAAATTCATTTCTTCAATGTATAATTGTAATCAGAGAATAACGGTAAAGGGCTGAAAGCCCGAAATCAATAGCACAGGGCAACGCCCTGTGTAACGTAAA
>JAIROC010000622.1 GCA_031257735.1 Bacteroidales bacterium
ATTAGACAAATCAATGAAAAAATTGATAGGTTTGTTTATGGTTTGTACGATTTATCGGAAGAAGAAATAAATATTGTTATAACTTCTTTTCCAGTGAGGTTCAAAAATGAAATATCACGATAAATACATTGTGATTGTAAAACTGGAGGCATTGAAATCACTTGATATAGCTAAAATGTGGAGAAGTTTAAAGAGAAACAAAATGAGGAGACTTGATTTTATTGTCAACCATGATATAAAATATAACTGGATGAGAAATTGGAGGACGCAGAATGGGTAAGAAATCAATAACTCCTGTCGAATTGTTGATAAACCGCCTTGGTTACTCTGATTCATCAAATCTCATTTATTTTTTTAAAAAGATCAGTACCAACATCTCTCCACATATAAATGATATTATAAAAAAAATAAAGCCTTATGCATATTATATAGTTGATGGTAAGCCTTTTATTTTGTTTTTTGAAGCGTTGCCTAAAATTAGTTTTGAGCAGTTAAGCAAACTCGTATGGAATTCACAAATACCGATCGTATTTTTATGTGCTGCAAATAATATCAGAATATATAATGGATATTCGATTGATTCTTCAAAATTATTAATACAGCTCGAAGAAATGGATATAAATAGCTGTAATGAAGAATCGCCTTTTTCTTATTGGAATATAACAAGTCCTGAATTTTGGAAAAATCATTTTAAAAAGTATTCTCATAAAAAATTGAATGACACATTATTAGAAAATATCACTTATATAACGAGGATGCTAAAAGATCAGTATAAAATCGGTTTTGCGACAAATTTTGTTTTGAGGCTGATATTTATACGCTATCTTATTGACCGTGGGGTAGATTTGGGATACAGGAATTTTAATGGTGATATTGAAAAATCGCAAAAACAATTATTAAAATTAGTGACGAACAAAAAAGCATTATATTTGTTGTTTTCACATCTTAAAGAAAAATTCCATGGCAATCTATTCGACCTGGGTAATGAACTCGATGATCCAAAATTAACAGATGAGGTTCTTGTTCTTGTGGCAAAATTTTTATCAGGAACTTTAGAGATGTCTAACGGTCAATATTCATTATTTCCACTATATGATTTTAGTATTATCTCGGTAGAACTTATAAGCAGTATATATGAAATAATGCTAGGCAAGCAAAAACAGAACGAATATAAAGCTTTTTATACACCTAATTACCTTGTCGATTTTATTTTACAACAAAAAATTTTCCCCCATTTATCAAAACGGAAGAGAGCAGTGGTCATGGATCCTTCCTGTGGGTCAGGAATTTTTTTGGTTAGTATTTACCGCCGAATGATAGAAGAAAACTTAGGTGATGATTTGTATTCTGATAATGATAAAATGTTAATAAATATTCTAAAAAATAATATTTATGGTATTGATTATAGCGAGGAAGCAATTGATGTAGCAATATTCTCATTATATCTGACCGCCTTGGATTATAAAGATCCAAAAACGCTTGTGCGGTTTGATCTTCCAGATTTGCGAGAGAAAAATTTGTTTGAATCTGATTTTTTTAATGAGGAAAAACTAAATAAATTATTAAAGATAGATTTTGATTTTATTATTGGAAATCCACCGTGGGGTAAAGTAACAAATGGTCTACATATGCAATATTGTGAAGAACATGGGCATAGACAACGTCAGCAAAATTTCGAAATTTGTCGTAGTTTTGTTTTTCGCGTCAAAGATTTTAGCAATGAAAATACACAATGTTGCCTGATTCTTCATTCAAAAATTCTTTATACCCAGAAAAAACCTTCTAAAGAATTCAGAAAATATATGCTGGAAAATACCGTGATAGAAAAAGTCATTGAAATGTCATCTGTAAGGGAAGTTATATTTGAAAACGCGAAAGGTCCGGCAGTGATTGTTATGTTTAAATATCAGGATAAAGACTGTATTAAAAATAAAATGACCTATGTCTCTCTAAAGCCGAACATCTTTTTTAAACTCTTTAATGTTGTTGTGATTGAGAAAAATGATGTAAAACATATTGAACAAAATTTCCTCATGCAGCATGATTGGGCATGGAAAACGGTTGTTTTTGGTTTTAGTGGAGATATGGATATAATTCTTTCCTTAAAGCGAAAGTATAAAACCATTAAAAAATATTTGTCAGAACAGACACCAAAACTTTCTGTAAATGTTGGTGTTAAATATGCTGATGGTGAAATAGACGCAAAACATCTTCTTGGATTGAAATTAATTCAATCCAAACATGCTATAAATCATTTTTCGGTTGACATTTCTACTAAAAATAAGTTTATGAAAGCAAAAATCGATCGTGCAAGGCCCCCCAAAATATTTGATCCGCCACATTGTGTCATTAATAAATGGGAAGACCGTTCAAACTTTAGTATTTTTTCATCTTATTCCGAAGTTAAAGTTGTATTTACAGATAGTGTATATTTGATTAAGGGTGAATTCTCACAAAAAGACCTGCTTTTGAATTTGGTCGGTTTATTTAACTCTGATTTTTTCACATACTTAAATTTGATGTTGGGTTCTTCTACGGGAATAGAACGAGAACAATGCTTTAAGGAAGAAATCATTCAATTCCCCTGTGCATATAATGCAGTAATTTCTAATATAGTAGCTTCAATACAAGTAGAAAAAGAAGAGTTTCATCTTGAAACTTCCAGCCGAAATCAAAATGAAATAAAATTGAATAAGATAATATTTGATATGTTTAATCTTTCAGAAAACGAATTTATTGATTATGCGTTAAAAGTACAGATTCCGCAATTAAAAGATTCTTTTGATATTTACAGAAAAGTAGATGCAGATGATTTACGCGCTTATTGTAAATGCTTTGACGATCATTTTTCATATGTTTATGGAAGGTCAAGAAAATATATAGAAATTATATTTTATCCTAATGTTGCCAGCAGGTTTACAATATTTGAATTAAAAATAATAGACACAAAACCAAAAGAAAAAATTAAATTTTCAGATTCAAATGACAAGGCCATATTGACAAAATTTATGGTTAATAAACACAATGATTTGTTTTATAGAATTGACAATGTTATATACACTGATAAGTCGTCTTTTTTTATAATAAAACCAAACCATTATAAAAATTGGCATAGGGCAATTGCCCGAATTGATTTAAACGATGTTATCGATCAAATATTTTAATGAGTTGGGCGGTTGACAATGAATGGAAATTTTAGCAGCGGTCTACGAGATGAGTACAAAAATAATTTATTTGAAACTATAGTTGAGAAATTATTAGACTGTAGCAAGTTAATGAAGAATGATTTCATTTTAGCAGGTTTGAAAATTGCTAATAATGAAATAGTAATAAGAAACAGGCTGGTCGAAAAATATCTTGATGATGATATTGTTCGGGCAAAATTAGGAATAGATATTCTTTGTTTGCGGTTTATCCCTGAGAAATCGGAAGGTTACGATGATAATACCGATTCATATATTGGACGTACCGATATAAGCGTTGTTACCAAGAACTGGCTGGAGAATGATAGGAAAGATTATTATACGATTGAATGTAAACGAATAGATGGTTATAAAGACTTGAACAAACGTTACATTAATGAAGGAGTTGTCAGGTTTTTAAATGTTGGAGGAAGCGTTAAATATGCTTCGTATCATAAGAAGAATATTATATATGGTTTTGTTGTAAAAAATATCAATATTAGCAATAATATTGCTCAAATAGAATTGATACAAAGAGAGAACTTAAAAAATATTTTAAAATCAAATATGGCATTACTTGATAGTAATAATAATGAATACTCTTTGTATTGTTGTAAATATAAGGTCAATGATGATATATTGGAATTAAGACATGCCTTCTATAATTTTTCAGAAATAGTTGGTGAACAGAGAAAAACGGAGAAATGATATTTTAAGGTCTTGTTAATGAAAAATTTTACCTTGTTATCAGTTTTATGTGAAGTATAAGCAGACTAGGTTCCTTTGGAAAAGGAATTAAAATATGAGAATTAGGTAGAATAATATATGCATCATAATAACGGCATAACAGCAAACTTTGACAATATTCTCTCCCTCATAAAGACCGCCAAAGAACGGATCATCAAGACGGTAAATACCGAAATCATAGACCTCTACTGGCAAGTTGGCAAAGAA
>JAIROC010000635.1 GCA_031257735.1 Bacteroidales bacterium
ATTGCCGATTTTCCCATCCCCGGAACAAACGAAATAGAAACCATACAGTACAAAGCGGAAAAAGTATACGTCAACAAACAGCAGTTTTTTGAAAACATACCTCCGGCAATATGGGGATATTACATCGGCGGCTACCAGCCTGCCGAAAAATGGCTCAAAGACCGCAAGGGCCGGGTTTTGTCATTCGAGGATATTGAACATTACCAGAAAATCATAACCGTTCTAAAAATGACTATAGAGTTACAGGCGCAAATTGACGAGGTACAAAATGTCTAAACCTGTCTTATTTTACCGTAGATATGATATATTTATTTTTTACGAGGTTAAATTATGGAATTAGGCTTCCATGAAACAAAAGGTTTGCTTCTTGCTGAAGAATTAAAAACAATACCCCAGAAAAGTAAGAACCTTTTACAGCCTGTTTTTGAAGCCATGATGAATTCTTTTGAAGCTATTGATGTTTTAAGTAAAGGTGAAATATCTATTGATTTCAACATTCATAAAGATTTATTCACAGAGAAAGACGGAAAAACCCAAACTGAAAAATGCTCCTTTGTGAATATTACCATCACGGATAATGGTATAGGTTTTAATGAAAAGGAATTTAACAGATTTTATACCCTTCGTGATAACTCAAAAAATAAGAACAATAAAGGTACTGGGCGTATTCAATATTTGCATTGCTTTGAAACAACAAATATTATTAGCACATATAGGGACATTAAATCCTCAACAAAGTATAGACAATGTACATTCACTCTTTCAAAAGCCCCTTCTTTTTTACGTCATAATGCTATTATAAATGTTGAAAAGAACGATGAAATTGTCTCAAAAAGTACAGGTACGAAAGTAATATTCTTAAAGCCTGTCGGAAAGAAAGATGCTGATAATTATGCCAACTTAACATCTGAAGAAATTAAAGATAAGATAATAAAATATTTCTTGAATTATTTCTGCGAAAATCGCAATTCTTTACCAAAAATAACAATATCCAGGATTATAGATAGTGATATTGAATTGACGGTTTCTATAAATGAACATGATATTCCAACGCCAAGGTACACAGAACCATTGCTTATAAATTATTCCGTTTTACAGAATAATAAGATTGTCCAATTAAAAAGAGATGAGGGATTTACCATTACTGTATTTTTAATTGAAGATAAAAAACTTCCTGCTAATAATATTGTCCTTACAAGCAAGGGTACGGAAGCAAAGAAATTTGAAATAGAATCTTTATTACCAAATGAAAAAATAGATGGTTGTCGTTATCTTGTATTAATTTCTGGTGATTATATTGACGATAAAGACAGTGATTTGCGTGGCGATATAAAAATACTTACTTCCGAGCAATATATCGAACAAAATAAAGAAACTCTTGCTCCCGATGAAGTAATTTTATTAGATACCATACTTAAATCAACAAATACAAAATTGCGATCTCTATGCCCTGAAATTGAAAAGAAATTTGAAGAAAAAAGACAAAGGTTAGACGAATTAAAGAAAATGTTTTTACTCAATGAACAGTCTGTAAACGAAGCTGAAATAAATATTGATGATAGTGATGAAATTGCATTGAGAAAAGTTTATCAGGCAGACGCAAAACTTGCCGCAAAAAAAGATGCTGCCTTAAAAAAATTACTAAAGGAAGCTGAAAGCTTAAATCCAAAAAATAAAGATACTTACCAGGAGGACTTGACGGCTTTATCAAGAAAAATGGTTACCACTTTACCCTTGCAAAACCGAAATGAACTCGCACAGTACATAGCGAGAAGGCGTATTGTTTTAACATGGATTGATAAAGTATTGGATAATCAAAAAAAGATACTTGAGGATAATGGCAGGATTGCGGAAGAAGTTTTGCATAATCTCATATTTCAACAAAGTAGCGCCGACCCTGAAAACAGTGATTTATGGTTTATTAATGAGGAATTTATCTATTATAAAGGTTTTTCTAATGTCCAATTATCTTTAATAACGATAGATGGGGACTTGGTTTTCAAAGATGAATTTACAGCAGAGGAAGAACGGTATTTATTCTCGTTGGGAGAAAAACGGTTGAATAAAAAGCCCGACATTCTTTTGTTTCCCGATGAAGGAAAATGCATAATTATCGAATTCAAGGCTCTTGATGTCAACGTAAGCGACCATCTTACCCAAATAAATAAGTATGCCTACCTTATAGCTAATTATACAAAAAAGCAATATAAGATAAATACTTTTTATGGCTATTTGATTGGAGAGTCCATTGAACCAGGAGATATTTACAGTACTGGTACAGGAAATTGGGAGCAATCGCCTCATTTTGATTACATGTTCCGTCCATCGCAATATGTCCGTAGCGATAAAGGTGATATTGTTGGTTCGCTTTATACAGAAGTAATAAAATATTCTACATTATTAGCTAGGGCTAAAAAAAGAAATGAAATATTTATCAAAAAATTGGAAAGTAGCAAGTCTTCATATTTGGCGGAAACTATTAAATGATTTAGGGGCTTGATAGATAATTTTTCCTTTAGCATTTTTATTATTCATCCTCATTAAAAATGGCAAAATCTTGCCCCCATTTTCAATATTCCCCATAATAATCTACAGAATACACCTTGCAGTCTTTATCTAACGTTATAATTAGCGATACATCCGTATTGACCGGCCCAAAGTAGTGTAGTTGCGCCGCAATTTCCCCGTTCCGGTACTCCTGAAATCCTACCGTTGGCGGATCCAGTTTCTCTATCATGCTATCAATATCGACCGTAAAGGTTTTGTTCC
>JAIROC010000006.1 GCA_031257735.1 Bacteroidales bacterium
AGAGTTGTAAAAACGCTGCCAAGATTGGAAGATTCTTTGTGGGTAAATATGATTGGTCGCGGTTATCCGGCTCCAAACAACGCTTTTCGCTGGTGTACGGAACGACTGAAAATCAAACCGACTTCCCGCTTTATCACAGAGCAGGTAAATGAATTTGGAGAAGAAATCATTTTGATTGGTACACGAATGAGTGAAAGCGCCAATCGTGCAAAGTCAATGAATAAACACGCAATCAGAGGCAAGCGTTTGACAAAACACCCAATACAGCCAAATACTTATATGTACGCTCCCATTAGACACCTGCAATTAGAGCAAGTTTGGTACATTATCAATACAATGAAATCGCCTTGGGGTGCAAGCAATGAGGAACTCTTTCAAATTTATGCCAATGCAAGCGCTGACGATTACGAATGTCCGGTTGTTGTAACCGATACTAAACATAAATCCTGTGGACAGAGCCGTTTCGGATGTTGGATGTGTACGGTCGTTAAGGAAGACAAATCAAATAATAATATATTATCTAACAAATTAGTAGCATAAAAATGAAAACTTACAGATTATTTATCAGTCATTCGTGGACATATAGTGATGCCTACGAAAAAGTATTAGGTTTACTTGACGAACAGGGATTGAGTTATTACAATCATTCCGTTCCAAAAGATGACCCCATTCATACACGAGGGACTCAAAAAGAGTTGCGAGAAGCCATTGACAGACAAATGAAAGCAACAAGTTGTGTCTTGATTTTGGCAGGAGTTTATTCAACCTACAGTAAATGGATAAACGAAGAAATTGCTATTGCAAAAGCGTATGGAAAACCGATTATTGCAATAGAGCCTTGGGGTGCAGAACGAACAAGTTCTGTTGTAAAAAATAACTCTGATAGAATTGTCAAATGGCAGGGCAGTTCTATTGTGAAGTCCATTGAAGAATTAGGATAATTATATGACAATAAACAATTTAAATTTAATAAATATGGCAAATCCAAGAGTATTTATAAGTTTCGATTTTGACAATAACCTCACAGAAAAAAATCTATTTGTTGGTCAAGCAAAAAATTCCCGTACACCTTTCAGCATTGAAGATTGGTCGTCAAAAGAATCACTTCCTCAAAAGGAATGGGAAGAGTTGATAAAATCCAAAATTAACAAATGTAATATGTTAATCGTTCTTGTGGGAAAGAAAACATATACAGCAGCAGGGGTTGCAAGAGAAATATCTTTTGCGAAAACGCAAGACGTTCCTATTTTTGGCGTTTACGTTGGAGGGACAGACAGTACAACTACCTTGCCGACAGGTCTCCAAAGGAATAGAACGATTGATTGGAATTGGGACGATATCGCAGATGCGATAGACCAAGTTGTGAAAGAAGGTAAAAATAAATAATTATGAGAAAAGCATTAGTAGTTGGAATAAATAATTATCCGTCAGCACATTTGAACGGTTGTATAAATGATGCTTCTGCATTGGGAAGTATTATTGAAACTAATGGAGATGGCTCGCCAAACTTCGATGTGCGTCTTGAAACAAATATTGCAACTAAATCAGAATTAAAAAGCAAAATTGTTGATTTATTTGCAGGTGATGCCGATACAGCATTATTTTATTTTTCTGGGCACGGATTTCTTAACGACATTGGTGGCTATATTGTTACTCCTGATTTCAAACAATATGACGAAGGTGTTTCTATGGATGAAATTTTAAAAATAGTCAATGACTCTAAAATTAAAGACAAAATTATAATTTTGGATTGCTGTCATTCCGGAACAATGGGAACACCAAGTATAACAGGAGGAAATATGACACATATAGCGGAAGGAGTATCTATTTTGACGGCAAGCAAAAAAGACGAATCTGCAATGGAAGTAAATGGACACGGTGTTTTTACTAACTTATTACTTGACGCACTTCAAGGCGGTGCGGCTGATTTAAGAGGACATATTACGCCGGGAAGTATTTATGCTTACATTGACCAAGCACTTGGTGCTTGGGAACAAAGACCTGTTTTCAAAACTAATATTACTCGTTTTACGTCATTGCGTATAGTTAATCCGCAAGTATCCGTAGATGTAATCCGAAAAATAACAGAGTATTTTCCAGAGCCAAGTCATAAATTTGCATTAGACCCTTCATATGAGGATACAAATGCAATAGATATAGAGCATAATGTTGTAGAACCGTATGCAAAACCTGAAAACGTTGCCAAATTTAAACATTTACAGAAATTGCAAAGCGTAGGTTTGGTTATTCCTGTGAATGCTGATTATATGTATTTTGCTGCAATGAACTCTAAATCTTGTGGATTGACAGCATTAGGTTATCATTATTGGCGACTTGTTAAAGATAAAAGAATATAAAATCATAATGGATAAAAACCTTTCATATTATATTCACTGTTTCACACACTTAAAGCGGGATATGAAAAACGGCGGCGCTCCCCATAAGCCAATTTTGTTGTTGAGTATGATGCGGTTGTTTGAGAAAGGAATTTTTACCGACAGCCAGATTTTTGTGTTGCCAGAATTGGTTGCTTCGTTCAAATCAAACTGGACAAAACTTGTTGTAACAAACCATTTTCCGATATTTGCGTTGCCGTTTTATCATTTATGTTCAGAACCGTTTTGGAGACTTGTTGCAAATGCAGGTTGTGAAAAATGGATTGAGTCCAAAAGTTCAATGCGTAGTTTTGGCAACCTGACAACAGCAGTAAAATATGCTTTGATAGACAATGAATTGGCGAAGTTGCTCTTGAGTCCTGAATATCGTAATATTCTCGAAATTGCGTTGTTGGATAAATATTTTCCTGATACAAAATCCAATTTTGGTGCAGGCGGCGATGATGATTTGCCGACAGAAAAACTTCTGCACGACAATTCCGAAACTTACAAGAATAAAATCATTGAACTGAAAAATCAGGTTGACGAAAATGCTTTTCAGGAGGAGATTTTTATTCGCGGCGGGCTTTTCAAGCGGGAAGTTCCAAAGATTTACAATCACACTTGCGCCATTTCGGGTTTGCGGATTTCTGCTGTCGTCAATGTTTCGATGGTCGATGCCTGCCATATCGTACCGTTTTCGGAAAGTTACGACGATACTTTATCAAATGGAATTGCCCTTTGTCCGAATCTGCACCGTGCATTTGACAGAGGTCTGATTTCTATTTCAGACGATTATACGATTTTGATCAGCAGAAATTTTGTTGAAAATCAAAAATCTGCGTTTAATCTCTCGCAATTTGCAGGAAAACAAATCCTTTTACCATTTGCAGAAGATTTATATCCTTCATTAGAAAATATTGCATTACATAGACGTAAAAATAATTATTAGAATATGCAACCTGAATTTAAATATATATCAATTTCCGATTTAAGTCTAAATATTTATTATCCGCGTCTTCCCAAGTCAAAACAAGGTAAAGATGCAAAATCTGTCATAGAATTTATGTTGTTGGAAGCTGCAACATTAGAGCTAATGGATGCCATTGGAGAAAATGATTTTTTTGCAGGTGAACTACTTTTAGTTGTACCCGACGATCAAGAAGAAGGAAAATATATTGTTATTGAGGGGAATAGACGATTGACAGCGGTTTTGTTGTTAAATAATCCCGAATTAACAACCGTAAAAAAAATAGCAACAAAAGAAATTGCCGACAATGCAAAATTCAAACCTCAAATATTACCTTGCCTTGAATTTAATAGTCGAAATGACATATTGAAATATCTCGGTTTTATTCATATTACAGGAAAAAAATC
>JAIROC010000077.1 GCA_031257735.1 Bacteroidales bacterium
CGCAAGCGGCTTGTGTGTTTAAAAATTCCAAGATTTAAAGATTTCAAAAGTTGAAAGTCAACAATTAACAATTAATCATTAACCGTTAATCACTATTTTTCGTATCTTTGCGGGAAATACATACTATATGGAAACGCTCCGGATACAAGTGATGAACCCTCAGGCCAAAGTACTACTGCAAGATTTGGCGGCATTGAAGCTAATTACTATCCAGCCCTCGTCAGGCATTAGCGAATTGCTGTTTAAGTTCCGCAATCATGCCGCTGTCCCTTCTTTGGAAGAAATTACGCAGGAGGTTGAAACGGTGAGAAGTGCACGATATGCCGAAAAGTAGTATTATCATTGACACGAATTTATGGATTAGCTTTTTGCTGACGAGGCAATATCCGTTATTGGATATGCTGTTGGAAAATAATGCTGTAAAGTTGATTTTTAGCGATGAATTATTAGATGAATTTGTAAGGGTCGTACAACGTCCGAAGTTTAAAAAATTTTTCTCGCAAGAAGACATTAAGACGCTGCTGCAATACATACGACAGCATGCCCAATTTGTAAAGGTTGATTCAGTCGTTACTGTTTGCAGAGATGTCAAAGATAATTTTTTGTTGTCGTTGGCACAAGATAGTCACGCCGATTTATTTAATAACGGGCGACAAAGATTTACTGTCATTAAATACGTTCGGGAAAACAAAAATTATCCCCATGGCGGTGTTTAAAACACTATAATTTCACAAAGATTTCAGAATTTCAAGATTTAACGGAACTGCGTCAGGCGTGGGCATTCCGTCAGGGATGTGAAAACCCACATCAACACATCTGCCTTTCCGTTCTCCCTTTACGCAAAAATCGTCAATCGCCCGCAGCGGCTTGTGTGTTTAAAAATTCCAAGATTTAAAGATTTCAAAAGTTGAAAGTCAACAATTAACAATTAATCATTAACCGTTAACCGTTAACCACTATTTTTCGTATATTTGCGGGAAATAAATAAAATATTATGCAAGCATACGAATTTAATACTATTATCCACGAAGGTATAATTCGCATCCCCGAACAATACCGGAATGAGCATCTATCCTCCGTGAAGGTTATTCTTCTGTCCAATCCTGCCGAGACCGGTACTGCCGCAGGCAAGAAGAAGTTTACCGCCATGAAACTAAAAACAAAAGGTTTTACCTTTAACCGGGAAGAAGCTAATGAAAGATAAAGCGTTTATAGATACTAATGTTTTTGTGTATTTATACTCCGAAGATGAGGTGCAAAAAAGAGAGGTTGCCTGTGATACAATCGAAAAATATAACTGTATTACAAGCATACAAGTGCTGACAGAATTTTGCAATGTGTGCATAAAAAAATTGAATATGCGGGCAGCAGCTATTAGTAAATCCATTGATGAGATTACTTCCGCCTGTGTCATTGTTCCGGTTGAACAGGAGACCATTAAAAAAGCATTGGAATTGCATGACAAATACGGATATTCATATTACGACTGCTTGATAATTGCGTCGGCGCTTACTTACAATTGCCCGCTCTTACTCACAGAAGATTTGAAAGACCGACACGTAATAGAGAACTGTCTGACAGTTCACAACATTTTTTCGAGATAAGACGTTCTCCTGTTCAGACGAGGATTTTCACGGAAAAGTCGAGGGTTAGTGGTTAGTTTTTGTCGCTTTACCCTTTACGCCTTACGCTTTACTTTCGTAAATCGTAAATCGCCCGCCGCAAAGGTGGGCGGTTTTGTTTGTGGGACGGAATGTTTTATGCCCCTGTTTTACACTTTTGTGGTTTTGTGCCTTTTGAACGGGTCTTTTTCCGGCGGAATAAAAAGATATGCTTTCAGTTCTTCAAAACTCATACCTCTTGTTTCGGCATAGATTTGCGCTTGAATGGCGTTTTTCATTTCCACGCAATCAAAATCTTTTATTTTTTTAATCGTTTCCATAACTTATCAAATCTTTAGGATTTCTTATCTCAAGAATGGCATAACCGTTTTTCAGGTTTATTCCATTATATCCTTTTATCCGGTCTAAGTTGACAATGTGCTTGAAATTCCAGCTTGCCAGCACATCTACTTTATAAATGGTGGCCATAGCAATATGCAGACAATCTTCCAAACAGTTTTTTCCTACAACCTTTTCCGCGATATAATTATTGGCCAAACTTTCGGCTTCTTCAGTTAACTCAACGTGCTCGAAACAACTTTCTTCATAATTCCGGAAAAGCTCTTGCACGTGTAAAGGCGCTCGAATTAGTTCTTTCTTCAATAAATCCGACACTACAAAAATTATTTCTCCTTTTTCCAAGCGCTTAAACAAGGCTTGTGTAGCGATAGAAAATTCCTCATCGAAAAAACCTCCCACAACAGAAGTATCAATATATATTCGAGGTGTCATTTTGATTTATTTTTCACAAAATTACGGAAAAAATCTAAAATGGCCAAACTCCCCTTATTACTCCATTGCCTCGCCCGGTAGCAACGGTATTCCCGGCACGTAACCGCATCCCGACAGCCCCACCCCAGCCATCCCCCAAGGGGAGGGTTGGGGGGAGGCCGTGAGGGATACGGCGTCTCTACCAAGCGCCACATCCCGATGGGATGCAACCCACATCATCACATCTGCCTTTCCGCTCTCCCTTTCCCCCTTCTCCGTTCTCCCTTTACGCAAAAGTCGTCAATCGCCCGCCGCAAATGCGGGCGGTTTTGTTTTTGTGGGGAATGGAATATTTTTCATATATTTGCACTATAATTTGATATTATGATAAAAAACATTTTAACCCCGCAAAGCAGTACGATTACACTTTCCATACCGGGTAATTATATTGGAAAGAAAGTAGAAATTTTGCTTTATACAAACGAAGAAGTACAGGAAAAATTCGTTAAATCTCATTGCACCGGTATAGCCCGCTTTAAGGGTTTGCTGACAAGCAAAGAAGCGGATAACTACCACCGGCACTTACAAAAATCACGACAAGAATGGGACAGGACTAT
>JAIROC010000177.1 GCA_031257735.1 Bacteroidales bacterium
AAGTCTCCACAGTAGGCAATGAATTTTTGAGCGTAATTATTTTTTGTCTTTTCTAAGAAGGACATAAACGGAATTTCATTTGTAAATACCGGTAAATCTATTCGCAGTGACTGTTTGAGAGCAGCTATCATCAAACGTTGAATACGTTCTGATTTGACGGAAACTCTTTCCGAGTTTTCGCATAATATAGTAGTTATTTCACTTATACCTGTTTCAACAGCTTTTTCGACGAACCATTCTAATCGTTCACTGTTTTTTGTAGGGGCAACTCCAATATGCAAGTGATAAGGCATACGTGGATAATCGTCTATTTTGTCGATGATTTTCAAAGTACATGCTTTGATATTGTCATCAATAATTTTGGCAGTGTATATATTTCCTTTTCCGTCTGTCAAACAAAGTTGGTCTCCTGTACGCAAACGTAATGATTTTATACAATGCCGAGACTCCTGTTCATTCAACAGATGAATATCCAATATGGGTTCGGAAGAATAAAATAAATTCATAATCAATATAACACTCCTATAAAATTAATCATTGTCTTCTTGCAGGACATTAGATTCCTCATCTTGAAATTCATATTCTATTTCAAAATATTTAAACGCCTTTTGCAGACATTCCGTAGAAGAAGAATAAGGAATAAAGAAAGGTTTTTCGCCTTTCTTTATGGCAAGGAAGCCCATATTATGCTTGTTCAGGAAAGATGATATATCAATAATATCCATTTTTTCTCCTCGATAATCGTATATAACAGCTTTGTCGAAATGCGAAGTAATCGTTTCAAATAAGATACCTCTATGTTCAACAACTTCCTGTATATCTATCGCATTCCACAACCATTGTTCATCCAGAATATTTCCTGTAATTGCCGTATCTGCAAATTGAATAATGGCACGATAATCCATATTAAAAGAAGGAGGTATTTCGTATGTTATTCTTCCTGTGCTTTCGATATAATAGATGTCTTCCTTTTTCTCGATAACGCTTTCGTTCTCTGCCATTACAGTATCAATCAAAGAGTATAATTTTTCATATTCTTTCGTAACGATAATTTTGTAATCATCTTCTACATTAGCATACCATTGTTCGCTTTCGATAAAATTAACTTTCTCTACCCCCGAATTACAGGCAACAGGAATAGCTTGTATAATAGAAGGAATAGTCAGGGTAGTTACTGTTGCAAGAAATTTGAGAGTGGGTTCTCCTTTATTGGAAATGATCCAAATATCAAAATCCGAAGACATAGGCGTTAATTTACATTCTACGCCCCACTCTTCGGGTAACGGAATAGAAATATTCATTTTAACCCCCTGATGATTTTTCAAATTCCGAAATAACTGATTTACCAATTCATTGGACAATATTTGTATACTGTCTTTTGGCAAATCAGAACATGTAACCTTATAAGGAAGTTTTTCTTCCTTCAATTCAAAACTTTCTATTGTAGCTGTTTCCTTTTTACTGTTGCATGAACAGAAAAAGACAGTCATACATACTATTATCCATGCTGTTTCCTTTACCATATATGTATTCATTATTTTCTCAAACATTATAATTTTATTTCAAGACTGCATTGCCTCTAACTTCTTTTTTAAAAACTTCCCTGTAATGGAATTAGGACACTTCATGACATCTTCAACAGTTCCCGCTATAACAATCTCACCACCTTTATCACCTCCTCCGGGACCAAGATCAATGATCCAGTCAGCGCATTTTATCAGTTCTAGATTATGTTCTATAACGATGACGGTATGACCATATTCTACAAGGATCTCAAAGATATTATACAGTTTGTGTATATCATAATAATGCAAGCCTGTAGTAGGTTCGTCAAAAATGAATATTGTGTTTTTTGTTTCTGAAGATTTTCCAAGAAAAAAAGCCAGTTTAATTCTTTGCGCTTCCCCGCCAGACAGAGAAGAGGATGATTGTCCAAGGGTTAAATATCCTAATCCTACATCCTGTAAGGGTTTTAAAGTAGTTACAATATGTTTTGAAAAACGATCATTGGGAAGAGAAGAGAAAAAACCAACAACTTCATCAATAGATAAATTAAGAATATCACTAATGCTTTTGTCTTTGATTTTCACTTCAAGTATTTCCTCTTTGTAACGTATTCCATTACATTCATCGCAAACAACTTCGACATCGGACATAAATTGCATAGCGATTTTTATTTTACCATCGCCTTGACATGTTTCACAACGTCCTCCTTCGGTATTTAAGGAGAAAAATCCTGCTTTATAGCCTCTTGCTTTTGCCAAAGGCTGTTCTGCGTATAGCTGCCGAATGTAATCGAAAGCGCCCATGTATGTAGCAGGGTTTGAACGGGAAGATCGTCCTATAGGATTTTGGTCTACCAATTCCACATTGTCTACCCACTTAATATCTCCCGATAATTTCGATAATTCATTTTTTACCAACAGTGAGCCTCCTATTCTGAATTTTAATTCAGGATATAATACTCCCTTTATCAAAGATGTTTTCCCGCTTCCAGAAACGCCTGTAATCACAGAGAAAACCCCTAATGGTATCTTGACATTTATCTTTTTCAGATTATTCAAGTCTGCATTTTCGAGCAAAATAAAACGTTTTGCTTTCCGTCGTTTCTTGGAAAAATCTATTTTCTTTGTACCGTTGATATATTGAGCGGTAATACTTTTTTCCGATTTTTTCAGTTGTCTAAATTTTCCTTTAAACACAATTTCACCACCATGTTTTCCTGCGTAAGGACCCATATCTATAATGTAATCGGCTGCCCGTATAATATCTTCATCGTGTTCTACAACCAAAACAGTATTGCCAATATCCCGCAAATACTTTAATAAAGAAATCAACAAATGCGTATCAACGCTATGTAATCCAACACTCGGTTCATCCAAAATATATAGCGAACCCACTAAATTACTTCCTAATGATGTCGCTAAATTTACTCGTTGATACTCTCCTCCTGACAATGTAGAAGCAGAACGGTTTAAAGTAAGATAAGATAAACCCAAATCACATAAAAACTGTATTCGCGTATTTATTTCCTGCAATAAGAATGATGAAATCTTTATTTCCGCTTTTGTTTTGAACTTTAGCGTCTTGAAAAACAATAACGCTTCTCCTAATGGAAGAGTTACTACCTCTCTTATTGTTTTGTTACCAATTTTCACATAACTGGCATCCTTTGCCAAACGAGAACCTTTACATTCAGGACATACTGTTCTTCCTTTATATCTTGAAAGAATGGATCGATATTGAATTTTATACGAATTTTCTTCCAACCATTGAACAGATTTGTTTATGCCTCTAAAATGTTTATTTCCTGACCACAGCAAATTATATTCCTTTTGAGACAAATCCTGAATCGCCTTATAAATTGGGAAGTCAAACTTATAGGCGTTTTTTAATAATTCATGTTTATATTCGCTCAATTTATCGCTTTTCCAAAGGACAACAGCGTCATCATAAACAGAAAGCGACTTGTCGGGAATCATCAAGTCAGGATTTACGCCTGTTATTTCTCCCAACCCATTACAAATAGAACATGCTCCATAGGAATTGGTAAATGAAAACATATTGATATTCGGTACACGAAATACCATACCGTCTTTTTCAAACTTATTGGAAAAGTTGTGTTTACTTACATCTCCATTCCGATTGAAAATAACGATAGTACATTGACCGTCTCCTTCGAAATAAGCGGTTTCAATAGAATCAACCAATCTGTTTTTATTTTCTTCTTCATTTTTCAATGTACATCTGTCTATGAGCAGATAGAGTTTTTCCTTTTCCGAAAATTCTTGCTGTAGACAATCCGAAATAGCGATTATTTTATTCTCACGGTATAATCTGCTAAATCCTTGCTGAAGGAACAGTTGCAATCGTTGTTGAATACTTTTTTCCTTTGTACCGGTAAACGGCGCTAATATCATGATTTTAGATTCTTCGTCAAGATTAAAAATAAAATCAAATACATTATTTACACTGTCGCGTTTTACTTCCTTACCTGATACAGGAGAATATGTTCGTCCCAATTGAGTATACAACATCTTTATATGTTCATAAATTTCGGTAACAGTTCCTACGGTAGACCGTGAATTATGAGAACCTACTTTCTGTTCTATTGCAATGGCTGGTGGAATACCATGAACCATTTCGATAGAAGGGTTTCGAATTTTCCCTAAAAACTGTCTGGCGTAAGCGCTTATACTTTCTGTGTAACGACGTTGTCCTTCTGCATAGATTGTATCAAATACCAATGAAGATTTTCCACTTCCCGATAGCCCCGTAACCACTACTAATTGATTACGGGGTATTTCAACATTAATGTTTTTTAAATTATTAACCTGTATGCCTCTGAGTATTATTATATTCTTATTCATCCAAGTTCCCCTTTAGTTGTTATTAAATAAAAAATAGCTTTGTGTCCGCAATATAGTGCCATGGAATAGATATTGTCCGTAAAATTAAATCCGTCTTGCCATTTTCTCTTCCATTCGAGAAAATACATAACAAATCTCAATTGATTTAATTCGGATTTTTCTGATGACTTCTAATCTCTATATCCAACAGGTTGAGCCAATAAAACTTTATCGTTAACCAAGCCCAATACTTTTGCTAACATTTCTTTATTGATCCCTCCTAAAACCACTGTTGACAAATGTTCCGATGCACAATACAAATAAACATTTTGACTGACAAAACCACAATCTACAGCAGCATAAAAGTCTCTGGTGGAAGCATCAAATTTTTCCAATTTTTTACTGTTTGCAACATAAACAAGCACTACAGGCGCTTGAAGTGCAAATTCTGCTCTTGCCAGGGCTTCTTTGCGATAATCTCCCGGTTTTATCAATCTGGTTCTGTGTCCTTCGGAGACATATAAATAGATACCATGAGGGGTTAGCATATAGACGTCAATTTCTCTGGCATCTCTGGCGGAAGGCGCTGTTCTTTTGCCTTCTGCTTCTCGATTGATACCATTTGCCGCCCACAGTAAGCCCGATAAAAGACGGGGTTCTAATTCCCGCTCTGAAAATTGACGGGTAGTTTGTCTTTCATTTAACACTTCCATAAATGGACGTCCGCCTCCTCTTTCTACGGGTTCCAAATGCATTTCTGGTCCCCTTTCTATCCTTGTAGCAGGAGCTTGAGAAAATAAACTGATAGATAAAAACGCCAATAAGGCTCCGAATGTGAATACTTTTACTTTCATTACTTTTTTCTTTATGAATTAATACAATTGTTTAAATTTATATGTGTGCAAAAGTACATTTTTTTTTTAGAAACAAAGTCGTTTTTGCCTCAAAAATCAAACCTTCTTTTTGAGGCATTGACAATAAAGTGATTAACCTTGATAAATTATTGACTTTTTTTGTAGAAGAATAAGAATCTTTATATTTATCATTCTTTATCAAGGGCAAATCAGTAACGCTTTTCGTGCTATTTTGGAGTAATGCCTAAGAGAACATTATAACGCTTTAAAGTTTCTAACAGGTTTAGTTTTACGTGTATAAAATCATCTACTCCTGCCTGTTTGAGGGTGTCGATAATTTCAACAGGATTTCCCGCTACAATACAGAGAATATTTTTTGATTGTTGTTTTAATCCTTTTGCGATAACAGGCGCTATTGTTGCATATTCTTCATCCGAGCTGCAGATCGCGACAATGTCTGCTTTTGCCGAGACAGCAGCGACAATCCCTTCCTGTTCCGAGGCAAAAGGCTGACCATCCATAATTTCATATCCAGCACATCCAAAGAAATTGGTGATAAATCCAGCCCTTGCCTGACGCATGGCTACATTTCCTGTTTTCAATAAAAATACTTTCGGTCGTCCTCCATTTGCTTTTGCCCATTTTTCGGTATTTAACCGTAGTTGTTCAAAAGGCATTGCGCCTCGATAGGGAGAAATACCCGCATATTCCTTTTTCTCCAAATCAATGTTTACTTTTTCCAACATCATTTCAGTAATATTTGGATATTGATTAGCGCCTACAAATACTGTTTTGCGTGTTGCAATGTCCAAATCTCTTTTTTGACAGGAGGCTGCAATGGCTTCTTTAATTTTTCCATTTAAAGCTGCATGTATCATTCCGCCCTGTTTTTCTACTTCGACAAAAAGTGTCCACGCCTGTTCAGCAATAGAATTTGTTAAGTTTTCGACATAATAAGAACCCGCAGCAGGATCAATAATTTTGCCAAAATAGGCTTCTTCCTTTAATAATACTTGCGTATTACGCGCAATTCGGCGGGAAAATTCATCTGCTTCTTTATATGCGGTATCGAAAGCTTCCAAATCTATTTCATTAGCTCCACCGATAGCGGCTGACATCCCTTCGGTTGTAATTCTCAACATATTCACGTATGGATCGTAAATAGTCTTATTCCATAATGATGACTTGGAAGAGATATTCATCTTTACCTTATTTTTATCGTGAGGATTATACTGGTTTGCGATGGTTGACCATAATAATCGCGCTGCTCTCAGTTTGGCGATTTCCATGAAGTAATTGGAACTGATTGACAGTTCAAAATTTATTTTAGACAGAAATTCATCTATTGCAATACCATTATCCGTTGCAAAAGACAGATATTCATTAGCGGTCGCTAATGAATATGATAATTCTTGGCGTATTGTTGCTCCGCAATTATGCAGAAGCCAACCATTGACCGTTATATACTGAAAATGCGGACAAACATCGCCAATAATCTTTTGCAACTGTATGATTTCTTCGAAATCTTCCTTTTGTGTTTTCCAAAATTTATTATGCAACAACAGATAACTGACAGGATCAAATGAAAATGATCCACGTATATTTTGTTTGTCGAAGGAGGTAGTATGTATAAAGGAAACAAAGAGTTTTGCCAACGATATATATGATACCGCATGATAAAACCGTACAGAAACTTTTGACAAATCAATATCCTTCAACAGTAGAGACAAACTTTCCCTATCTGATATTTCAGATACGTCAAAAGCAATTGCATTTGCTCCTTTGTTCAGGCTGTCTATTGCTATTTTGTTTGCTTTTGGGGGATTTTTCTCGGTAATATTCTGAACAATATTCCAGTCATTATCTATTGTTTTATCTCCTCTTACAAAAGGATATTTTCCAACAACTGCTTCTGTCAAATATTCTAAATCACTAATATCTTCTACTCGATAATAGGGATTTACCACAAAATTTTCATCTGTTTTCCATTTCAATTTTTTGTTGTAGTCCGCTCCTTTTAAATCTTTATTGATTACTTCTTCCCATTGGGTAGTAGTTACCTGCGGAAATTCTGAAAATAATTTTTCTTCTTCGTTACCCATAACAATGATTATAAATAATAAAATTTTTTTTTCGTTACTTTACAGTAAAAATATAACAGGCTGCAAAGGTAGAAAAAAAACAGCTACGTTCTCTTATTAATCGTCAAAATATTATTTAGCGTTGCGAAGAAAAAAAGAGCCTTTGCTTGGAGAAAAAGACTATTTTTGTAAAACTAAACATCACAACAAATGAAAAACATTCCGTTAGCAGAACAGATGCGTCCAAAAACGCTGGATCAGTATTATGGTCAGGAACATTTAGTGGGAAAAGGTTCTATATTAAGAGAGGCTTTGGGAAAAGGACAAATCCCTTCTATGATACTTTGGGGACCTCCCGGCGTAGGAAAAACAACTTTAGCATACTTGATTGCAAATTATTTGAAATGGAATTTCTACAAATTGAGCGCCATTAATTCGGGGGTAAGAGACATAAGGGACGCCATTGAAAGCGCCCGTGAAAACGAAGAACCTTCTATTTTGTTTATTGATGAAATTCATCGTTTCAGTAAGTCTCAACAGGATTCTTTATTAGGCGCTGTGGAAGAAGGAATATTAACGCTTATCGGCGCAACAACTGAAAATCCTTCCTTTGAAGTCATTTCGCCTTTACTTTCCCGTTGTCAGGTCTATGTTTTAAAAACATTGAACCGAATCCAATTAGAAGAAATCTTGGAAAATGCCAAAGTGATTATGGAAAATCAACTGCAACAGAAAATCACTGTTCAAGAATCTGAAGCCCTCTTAAGAATATCAGGAGGGGATGCCAGAAAATTACTAAACGCTTTTGAATTGACGGTTACTTCACTCGCACGAAAATCTCAACAGATTATCATTACAAATAAGGATGTGGAGACGGTTATTCAGCAGAATTTGGTAATGTATGATAAAAAGGGAGAAAATCATTATGATATTATTTCTGCATTTATTAAGTCTATTCGGGGGAGTGATCCCAATGCGGCAGTGTATTGGTTAGCGCGCATGATTGCTGGGGGTGAAGACCCTTTATTTATTGCGAGGCGAATGCTTATTCTTGCTTCGGAAGATATTGGAAATGCAAACCCTAATGCGTTATTATTAGCTAATACCTGTTTTCAGAGTGTGAATGTCATCGGGATGCCTGAAGGAAAACTTATACTCTCGCAAACTGCCATTTATTTGGCTTGTTCTCCGAAGAGTAACGCTTCTTATATTGCCATCAACAATGCTTTATCTACAGTAGACAAAACGAAAGACCTCCCTGTCCCTCTACACCTGAGAAATGCGCCTACTAAATTAATGGCTGAACTCGCTTATGGAAAAGATTACAAATATGCACATAATTATGCGCATAATTTCGTCAATCAGGAGTTTTTCCCCGACGCATTAACAGGAACTACCTTCTATAATCCGGGTGATAACAGTAGAGAAAATGAATTACGCGCCAGACTTAAACATCTCTGGAAAGATAAATATAAATATTAATTGAAAATTAATGCGTCCGACTATTTTTCTGATATAGGGTATGTTGGAGATAATTCGGAGGATAGTCGATTAAATTAACTCTCTTTTCTTGATTATCTGAAAAAATAATTGTACGTTTGCAAATCGAAAATCGGAAACGATAAACTGCATAAATCATTGAGTAGACAACAACTTTATTATTTTTAATTGTTATGAACAAGAGTAGAAGAGATGGATTTGGGAGTAAGTTTGGCGTTTTTGCCGCAGTAGTAGGTTCAGCAGTTGGGCTTGGTAACATTTGGAGATTTCCATACGTAACAGGAGAAAATGGAGGAGGAGCTTTTTTACTTATCTATTTTATCTCTGTTATTATTATAGGTATCCCTGTTGTTTTATCGGAATTTATTATCGGTAGACGCGGTCAAGGAAATTCTTACGGTTCATTCAAACGTCTTTCCCCTAAGACATATTGGTATTTGGTCGGGTTGATGGGTATTTTTGCGGCATTTATTATTCTTGCTTTTTACAGTACGATCGCAGGCTGGACTTTGGAATATATTTATCTGTCCGTAAAGAATATATTTTCAACTACTACGGCAGGAATATCCAATCCTGAAACTGTCTTTAATGAGTTTCATACAAGTACTGTCATGCCTGTTGTCTGGCAATTGGTCTCCATACTGCTAACAGCCTTCATTATTATAGGCGGCGTACAGAAAGGAATAGAAAAATATTCAAAAATATTGATGCCCTTGCTTTTTCTGATATTGGTGATACTTGCTATTAAGGCTATTACTTTACCCGGTTCAATCGACGGTTTAAAGTTTTTACTTTATCCTGATTTTTCAAAAATAAATTCCAATGTTGTATTGGATGCGCTTGGACAGGCGGCTTTTTCTCTGAGTATCGGTATGGGAGTATTAATTACGTATGGTTCATATATCAAGAAAGATAATAATTTACTTAAAACAGCATTAGCAGTTTCGGTTACCGATATGGGGATAGCTGTTTTAGCTGGCATAGCGATTTTTCCTGCCCTGTTTGCATTTGGATTAAGCCCTCAAGAAGGCGCTGGATTGGTATTTATTGTCTTACCGGAAATATTCCAACAAATGTTCGGCGGACAAATTCTCTCTTTATTGTTTTTTATTTTATTGGCAATTGCCGCTATAACCTCGTCTATTTCATTACTTGAAGTCATTGTTGCCTATTTTTCGGAAGAATTTAAAATAAAAAGATACATCGCAACAATCATTGGCGCAACCATCTCCGCTGTTTTGGGCGTATTTGCAACCATTTCTTTTGGAGCATGGAAAAATGTCAAACTGTTTGGAAAAACTATCTTCGACAATTTTGATTTTCTCGCTACTAATATATTGCTGCCTCTGGGTTCTTTTTTCATTCTTATTTTTCTGGGCTGGTCATTCGACGTAAAACAAACAAAAGATGAAATCACTAATCAAGGGAAACTTAAATCTTGGTTCTTTCCTGTTTTTTTATTTATAATTCGTTTTGTAGCGCCATTGGCTATATTCCTTGTCTTCTTGAAGAGACTTGCTATTATCTAACATACATATTTAGCAACAATGAATAATCTGCTTGAAGTAATAAACGGTTGGATACAAGCATACAATGAATACGTTGGAGGCTATGCTATTTTGGCGTTATTAGTTCCGACGGGACTATTCTTTACATTTTATCTCAGGTTTATCCAAATAACAAAATTGGGTCATACACTGAAAATTGTATCGGGAAAATTTAAAACAAACAAAAGTAAAGGAGATATTTCATCCTACAAGGCGCTGACGACAGCGCTTTCAGCAACCGTCGGCACAGGAAATATTGTAGGAGTTGCCCTTGCTATACATTATGGCGGACCGGGAGCGGTGTTTTGGTTATGGGTTGTCGGTGTGCTGGGAATGGTGATAAAACTCGTAGAATGTACATTATCGCAAAAATATAAAATAATAAACGCTGACGGCTCTATATCTGGCGGACCTATGTACTATATCGAAAGAGGATTGAAAAACCGCATGGGCAAATGGGCAAAATATTTCGCACTTGTCTTTGCCTTTTCTACTATTTTATGCTCATTGGGAACAGGTAATTTGGCACAGGTAAATTCAATATCCGACGCCCTGCATTCCAGCTATGATATACCAACCCTGGCTTCGGCATTTGTTATCACAGGATTGATATTGTTGATAATTGTAGGGGGACTTAAACGCATTGCAGAAGTAACTTCAAAGTTAGTTCCTTTTATGGCAATCTTTTATTTTGTTGCTACCATATTGGTATTGGCGGGACATTATCAGGCATTGCCCGCTACTTTCAAGCTAATTGTCAGTAGCGCTTTCACAGGAACTGCCGCCACAGGAGGTTTTGTGGGTTCTACGGTTATTATGACGATGGTTTGGGGCGTAAAACGGGGATTATTTTCTAACGAAGCAGGACAAGGCTCTGCTCCCATTGCTCATGCCGCCGCTAAAACAGAATATCCCATGCAGGAAGGACTTGTGGCTTCTCTCGAACCTTTGGTCGATACAATTATTATTTGTACCCTGACTGCTTTAGTGATCATTATTAATGGTTCGTGGACGTCTGAAACAGCGCAGGGAGTAAACATTACCATTTTAGGCTTTGAAACAGGATTGGAAAAACTTGGCTTGACATGGATCGCGAAACATATTGTCAGTATTGGACTTGTATTATTTGCCTTTTCTACTGCTGTAGCATGGTCATATTACGGAAGTAGAGCTGTTCAGTATATTTTTGGTGATAAAGCTATTAAGCCTTATTATTATGTCTACGGACTTTTTGCCTTTTTGGGTTGTATTTGGGGACTGGAACTTGTTTGGAATTTTGTGGATATGGTTATCTCTTTTATGACCATTCCTAATTTGATAGCTATACTCCTGTTAGCTCCTGTCGTCAAAAAAGAAGCAAAACGTTATTTCAATTAATGAATATTCCGACAGGGGAAAAAAATAAAAAAACAATCTGTGTATTGTTTTTTTTGTGTATTTTCGTAGCGTATTTTTTCAGCATAAAATAAAGTAAATAAAATGAATGAAGCAAATACCATTTTCGATGAAAGAGCTAAGTAAAGAAATAATATTTTATGATAGCAAATGCGTTGTGTTAGGCATTGACAAAGTCGATAATATTTTTTCGTCTTTCGAGAAGGCGACGACAAAATTGATGACTTTTCTTATGCTCTCAGGATGCTGTCGAATTTGTCGACGAGATTTTTCGCGCGTGCGGGAGGCTGTCGATTTTGTCGACGAGATTTTTCGCGCGTGCGGGAGGCTGTCGATTTTGTCGACGAGATTTCTCTCGCGTGCGGGATGCTGTCGATTTTGTCGACGGGTTCTCTCTCGCGTGCGGGATGCTGTCGATTTTGTCGACAGGCTCTCTCTTACGTGCGGGATGCTGTCGATTTTGTCGACAGGCTCTCTCTCGCTTGCGGGACGCTGTCGATTTTGTCGACAGGCTCTCTCTCGCTTGCGGGAAGGCGGCGACAATGTCGATGGAGTCTTTTTTTGTGTGCATGAAAAAACATCAACATGGTAGAAATCAAAAAGATATTCTAAACAGACACAAACTAATATAAATAAATATAACTATTAAAAAATATAGTGTCTGTCTATAATGACGGCGTTATGCCGACATGATAGACAGACACTAATTATTCATTGTTCATTCAAAGATGGCTTACGGTTTTTTCATTCTTTTGTTGGATAATCTATTGAATAATGTAATCCTAGACTTTCTTTTCTTTTCATTGCTTCTCGAATAATCAAATAACCTGTTCCAACCATATTACGTAATTCACAGATTTCTCGTGTAACAACTGAACGTTGATAAAGAGTTTCCGTTTCTCGGTGAAGAATATTTAAACGGTCGAATGCCCGTTCTAATCGCAAGTTCGAACGGACAATCCCTACATAATTACTCATGATAGACTGTAATTCTTTAACGCTTTGTGTTATCAAAACCATCTCTTCGTTTGAGACTGTTCCTTCGGCATCCCAATAGGGAATTTCTTCCTGAAAAGAAATAGTATTTATCTTTTTAGCCGTATCTATACACGCCCGATGAGAAAAAACAAGTGATTCCAACAGCGAATTTGACGCTAAACGATTTGCCCCATGAAGCCCCGTAGATGCACATTCGCCTAAGGCGTACAGATTTTCTATAGTAGTAGCCCCCCATTGATCGACGTAAATACCTCCACACGAATAATGTGCCGCAGGAACAACAGGGATCATATCTTTTGTTGCGTCAATGCCAATGCTCAAACATTTGCTATATATGTTGGGGAAATGATTGAAGAAAACAAACTTATCCAAATGTCGCGCATCCAAAAAGACATGTTCATCTCCACTAATTTTCATTTCATTGTCTATGGCTCTTGCAACAATATCTCTCGGAGCTAATGACCCCCGATGATCATATTTTTGCATAAATTCATTTCCTTTTAAGTCTTTTAGTCTTGCGCCTGCTCCTCGCAAGGCTTCCGTAATCAGGAATGCGGGACGTTCTGCAGGATAATACAGGGCGGAAGGATGAAATTGTACAAATTCCATTCCACGAATAAGTCCTTTTGCACGGTGTACCATTGCAATACCGTCACCTGTGGAGATGGGGGGATTGGTGGTATTGCCGTATACATTACCAATTCCTCCCGTGGCGACTATCGTACATTTTGCCAGAATAGGTTCTATTTTTTGCGTGTGCGGGTTGTAGACGTAGGCGCCATAACATTGTATATCGGTAGAATGTTTGGTAACAACTACTCCTAAATGATGTTGGGTGATAAGTTCTACAGCAAAATAATTTTCCTGAATTTCAATTTGCGGATCTTCTTTTGCTTGCAGATACAGTTTTTGTTGTATTTCCAATCCCGTTTCGTCCTTATGATGCAAAACACGAAACTCCGAATGACCACCTTCTTTCGCCAAATCATATTTACCGGATTTGGTTTTATCGAAATCGACGCCCCATTGGATAAGATCTTTTACTCTTTCGGTAGATTCTGTAATAGTAATGCGGACAATATCAGGATCGGACAGTTCGCAACCTGCTATCATGGTATCTTGAATATGCTTTTCATACGTATCGGGGTCGTACATGACGGCGGCAATGCCGCCCTGCGCATAACGGGTAGATGTCTCTTCTGCCGTATCTTTGGTGATTATACATACTTTTCCATAAGCTCTTGCTTTCAGTGCAAAACTTAGACCAGCAATGCCTGATCCTATAACTAAAAAATCAATTCTTTTCATCTGTCATTATTCTTTATTTATCACAAGGAATACAGTGTTCATTTTTATTTTCAAATTCTATGGTTACATGTTCGATACCTTCTTCTTTCATCAGGTTTCTGATTTGTTCTTTGAGGGGGATTAATGTTTCTGTAAAATTATTTTCCATCTCCACAACAACATGTATGCTTGCAATATTATACACACTGTCCAAACTCCATACATGTAAATCATGAACAGATAATACTACGGGAATATTTTCTATTTTCTGTTTAAGTTTGGGGATATTCATGTTCGAAGGGACGCCTTCCAAAAATACGTTCAGCGTAATCTTCAAATTACGTATAACATTATATAATATAAACAACGCAATACCTATCGACAACAAAGGATCAAGGATGGGAACATTATAAAACATCATGACAATACTTATAATCAACACCGCAGTCCAACCTAAAACGTCCTCCAACAGATGCAGGGAAACGACGCGTTCATTGACGCCTTTCCCCTTACGGGTACGCAATACGGCAATACCATTAACGATAACACCGGCTACGGCAAATAACAACATCCCTTTTACTTCCACTTCTTCTGGCTCAATAATTCGATTGATAGCTTTGTAGATGACAAATATAGATCCCACCAACAATACAACACAATTAATAAGCGCTCCCAACATCGAAAAGCGTTTATATCCGTAACTGTAGGTTTTATTGGGAGAACGTTTTGACAATTTTTCAAAATACAAGGCACAACTCAATGAAATAGTATCACCTAAATCATGTACTGCATCCGATATGATAGTAATACTGTTGGTCAAAATCCCGCCTATAAACTCCGCGATAGTAAATGTAAAATTAAGAACAAGAGCTATTCCTATATTTTTCAATGATTGATTTTCATCATGATTATGTTTGTGCATTGCGAATTATTTTTTTAGTGGATGGGTAGATGAGT
>JAIROC010000259.1 GCA_031257735.1 Bacteroidales bacterium
TTGGTTACACCAGCCAACCAATTCCCGAAACAATTCCGTCTGCTTTTTAAAATCAACTTCCTCTTCGGTACATTGAGATTCTTTTTTGAAACGACGAAATTCAAGCGGATAATGTTTACTGTTTTTCATATTAACGTAATGAACAAACAAAAGATCATGAGCAAGTATCGTTCGTTTTTGTGTATGATCGTACAAATATCCTACATCGTCAATAGAAGAACCCGTTTTTTCAATCAACACGTCATCAAGGGCAATAATACCCCTTGAGTTGAAACACGTTGTATCATTATTTTGTAACCAATTGATGCGGGCGTCATTGAGTTTTTCGTGATCCCAATCAATGGAATTCAAAAAACGATTGAGACAGGATTGATCGGAGGCATTCAATAATTCATCGGTTATTCCTGTTACCGTTTTGTTGCCGCCAACAAGAAGTCCCGTAAGATAATTGGCACAATGCTGACGTTGGGAATTGTTCATAAATAGATCATTAATAAATTCAGACATCGCCTTGCAAACAATAGAAGGAGGACTAATTATCGTACCCATCGGATTCCTTTCCTTAATAATGTAATAAAAAAATAATAATATCTACCGCCTAAATCTACTATATATCCTCATATTATACCTCATGATGCCATTTTGCAAAAGTCCAGGCAGCAACTTTCACATTAAACTCTCGGTTAAGAAGTTTTCCACAACTGGATTACTATGGTCGAAATCTGCTGTCTTTACACGGAACATCTTTTTGTACAGCTGTAAAAATATTGTACCTGTAAGAATGCTGTATTTCATAAATCGTAACATATTCATCGTTTTTATAATTTTTATGTGTGTCTTCACCGCACCGACAATACCGTAATTTTCCATGCAACGTTTTTTAACACTCGTGTCAATTTTGTTGTGTTTTTTCTCAGTCGGCAACGGTTCAGATACGTGTTTCGGCTTTGAGATAATCGTAAAATCTACTCATTGAGACTTTAGCAAGCTCGCAAAAAGAAGTTACAAAATGGGAGTAATATTCTGACTTAACAAAGTAATTTTTTTGATTATTTCACATTTTTTGGGGCAGCAAATGCTGAAAAACAATGTCCAAAGCCATTTCGTCTCAATGATTACTTTAACGTGTATTCGATTGCACGGTTATATTACGCCAAAAGATATCAGACTTTGCCACATTTCTCAGAAATCTTTTACCTACATTATCTAATTTACAACCTAATTACCCTGTTTTAATTGATCTTTGCCCCCCAAAATACGAAACAATCAGGAACTTTTTACGATTGTATCGACTCCCTCGCAAAATATGCCGTCGCTTTTTTTAGAATCATGACATCCTCTTATAAATGAATAATTTGTTTTCGCAACAACTTGTTTTCTTCCACCGCTTGGGTTACCTGGTTAGCTTGTTTGGCAGGCAAGGCGGAAAGATGTTGGTTGCCCCAGTGGTGGAACGCTTCCGCAATAGTACTAGTCTTTTCGGTAACCTTGCTCAAAAAACAGACCAGATTGAGTATAGAGTTTTGACGGCGTGTTCACGAAACTCCAGGAAGTCATTTTTCATTTTCATCTTTTTTCGAACAATGGTTGAACAGCTAACTTTTTTATATTTTACCTTAAAAGGATCGTGAAAACAACTGTCCGAAATTAACTACTCTGCTCACTGGATGGTTGCGAAGTTTTTGGTTTCGAGAGATTGACATTGGAGGGAAGTTGTATTAGGATTGAACATTGATAATAAACTTGTAAGATGGTGAAAATGGTTTGGGAATAAACACTATTTTCCAAGAACATTGCCTGCGACATACTACAAACATAAATTTAGCCAGAATATTTCATGAGTTTTTAAAGAATTTTGAATCATATTTTCCTAATATGGGCATCTCTAAAAATTCGATATTTCATCAAAAAATTGTCTATAACTCCTTATTTTTCAATAACCCCAAATTAGCAAAACAGAATTTTTAGAGGTACTTAATGGAAAATAGACAGGACATATTTGATTTTGAGATTGCCTTTTGCTTGTATAAAATTTCCAAGATTTTGGCTGTTTTCGAAGAGAATAAGTATAAATCCGAAGCCTATCATAAAGCGGCTATGGCTATTGATGCATATGATTTGTATGCGTCCACTCTTGTTGCGCAAAATAAACTAACAGAAATTGATGGAATTGGCGAGAGCAGTGCAAAGATAATAAAAGAAATTGTTAATACCGGCGGATGCACACTGCTTTCCGAACTTGAAAAAAAATATAAGATAAGTGATTATTCCTTGATTTTATCCTATGGACTAAGCAACAAAGTACTCAAAAAGCTCTTTGATTATGGTTTCACAACATTTGATTTGTTATTGGTAGCGATTGAGAGAAATATGTTAAGTGAACAATTCAAGTCGTCAGAGATTGCGACGATAAAAATATTTGCAAAAGAACATGCCAATGCAAGAGGTCAGTATCTGTTCCCTTATGCCTTTTGCCTTGGTAATGATTTAATCATACAAATCAATAATAGAACACAAAAAAATTCTGCTGTATTGAATCTACAATGGAAAGAAAGGACAGACAGTGTTCAAATTATTGCTTTGCGCAGTCAATATGATTCCGTTAAGCGTCTCATTGTGGAAAGTCAAAGATACGTATATATTGAAGAACAAGACAACAAACTAAAATGCACTACGAAATTTGGATTACCGATAGAAATTGAATTTCAGGACACACTCAAAGAGCAAAACCTCAGTCGCATTCTTCGTGGTGATCTGCATATACACACAACGTGGAGTGATGGTAAGCACAGTATTGAGCAAATGGCGGTACGAGCCAAAGAATTGGGGCGAGAATACATTGGCATTACAGATCATTCCTATTCGTTACGTATTGCAAACGGTATCTCGGTTGTCGATGCTAAACGTCAAGTTGAGGAGATTCATCAATTAAATATCACAGGGATTAAGGTTCTTGCGGGAATAGAGGTAGAGGTACTGAAAGATGGTTCATTGGATTTTCCTGATGCAATTCTTAGTCAATTCGACTACGTGATTGCCGGAATTCATACTTTTCTCCATCAGCCTCCACAAGAACTCTTGAAACGTATTGAGAAGGCATTGAGTAATCCGTATGTCAATGTTTTTGCGCATCCGTCTGCACGATTACTTGGCCGTCCCGGCGTTTTATTTTCCGATAGAGAACCATACGGCGTTAAAATGAGCAAGATAATTGAAATTTGCAAAAGAAATAATGTAGCAATAGAATTTAATGCATTTCCAGAAAGATTTGATGTGCCAACAAAATACTTCGACGCGATTGCGGATAGTGACGTTATGCTTTCTATTGGTACAGACTCGCATTCCGTCGCGCACCTAAATTGCCTCGAATATGCCGAAATTGCGGTTGCCGCTTCGCCTAATATTAAATCCAAAATTCTTAATTGTTTAGACGCAAAGAACCTTTTGTGTTTTTTTGAATACCAAAGAGCAAAGAAAAATGTTGATATAGATGTTCAAGAAAACGTTACAATACACGACTTCGAACATTTCTTCGGGAATAACCATCGCATCATTTCGGGTGACGATGCGGTTATCGGTATTGATTTAACAGGTAGTGAAACCAAACCAAGCGGTTGGGCAGTTATGCGGGGTAATAAAGTCGAAACGGCTATGATATGCTCAGACGATGAGATTATCGCAACAAGCTTTAAATATAATCCGAAGATTATTTCTATAGACTCACCGTTGTCTTATCCCGCAGGTCGGTGTTGTACGAATGAAAACTGTGAATGTCGTAAATATGGAATAACACGTTATTGTGAGCGGCTATTGTTTAGTTTCGGAATAGGTGTGTATCCTTGTCTCATTCCGTCGATGGTCAATTTGACTACAAGGGGAATACAGCTCGCAAAAAAATTCCGAGATATGGGAATTGAAGTCATCGAAAGCTATCCTGGTGTTGCACAGGATATTTTGAATATCCGTCGCAAACAGAATGGATTACAACACCTAAAAAATAGTTATAAAAATTTCGGTTTAGTCGGCGATTTTTTCACGTCAGAGAGCATCAAGCATGACGAATTAGATGCTATTGCTTCAGCTTTGGTTGGCTTGTTCTATATTAACGGACAGTCAGTTGCATTAGGAAATGACAAAGAAAACTATCTGATTGTGCCAAGTGTTGCTGAAAAACCGCAAAAGCCTATTGTTCTTGGCTTAGCAGGAGGCATTGGAGCAGGTAAAACAACATTAGCCGAATATCTAAAATTTAAGTATGGGTTTGGTTACTTCCGTTATAGCCAGATTATTTGCAAACTTTATAATTGTGCTGACGATAGGAAAACTCTCCAAGAGTTAGGGATAAAAATTGCCCAAGACACAAAACGGCAGAAAGAATTATCGTTTGCAATCGTTGAGGAAATAAAACTAGCACCTAACAAAAATTATGTTGTGGACGGGTTAAGGCATAAGCTTGATTATGATATACTAAAAGAACATTTTGGTGATCGTTTTAAGTTACTATATGTAGATTCGAGTTTTATCAATGTTTATCATAGATATAACAGGAAGTTCAATAGTGTCAATATGACAGAAGAAGAGTTTCAAAAAATCTACTATAACGAGTCAGAGATGGATTTGTTCATGCTCCAGTTGACGGTAAAGTGTTCCTTAATAGATAATAATAAAACATATAAAGATTACTTCGAAACTTTTGAAAAATATTTTAAGGAGATACCATGTCAATAACTATTATTTTCGGCGGACAGTTCGGTTCGGAAGGCAAAGGTAAGACTGCCCATTATTTTGCCGCCAAAGAACAAGCAAAATATTGTGTGCGAGTTGGAGGCACCAATTCTGGGCATACTGTGTACCGTGACAGTCAAAAATTCATTTTCCGCATTCTTCCAACTGGAATTATCGAGAAACACGTTAGTGCTATCTTACCTGCGGGGGCGTACATTGATTTATTGATTCTAAAAGAAGAAATAAAGGCAAGTGGGCTTTCGGACGACAGATTGTTGATTGATGAGAATGCTGTTATTATTTCGGAAAGTAATGTGTTGACGGAGTCGGAATCTGGACTGCAACAATCTATTGGTTCCACTAATAGCGGTACAGGAGCTGCCGTCATTGATAGGATTTTGCGTAGAGGCGACGGTATTCTTGCGAAAAATTGTAAAGAATTACGAAAATATATTGTTGATACAAAAAGCATAATGCGTGACGCTTGTAATAAGCAGAAAAAAATTATTATTGAAGGGACGCAAGGATACGGCTTGTCCCTACTGCATTCCAAAGACTATCCGTATGTGACAAGCCGTGACACTTCGGCAGCAGGATTTCTTTCCGAAACGGGACTAAGCCCTTTGGATGTTGAAAATGTTGTTATGGTTATCCGCGCGTTCCCAATTAGGGTATCCGGTAATTCCGGTCCGCTTCCCAATGAAATTGACTGGGATATAATACGACAAGAAGCAGGTCGCCAAGAGGATATGACAGAATATACTGCCTGTACGGAACGTATTCGACGTGTCGCACGTTTTGATGCGGAAATTGTAAAAAGAAGTATTGAGTGTAATCAACCAAACATTATTGTACTGAATCATCTTGACTATTTTGCAAACTATAAAACGCAATCTATAACATTGGTAAATTCAATTCAAGAGAAAATCGGTGGGCATATTGACTATGTTGGTATAGATACGTATTCGTTGATTGAAGTGACCAAAATCAATTCGGAAGTAATACTATGAAATTTACAGGCACAGATTTACAAGCACTTTTAGCAATACCGGAAAATGCCTATTTAACAAAATCTTCGGAAGAAAAATACGCAGATTTTGCACAAAAAGATCCATTCCCCAATGTTTCTAGCGCGTTACTTAATTCGAGTGATGTAATTAAATATATCCTCACGACAGGAATGATTGATCCATTTGTCCCAGAAAAAATGGCAGAGGCAACCTATAATTGTACTTTTTCTGGAAAATACTTTTATTGGGACGGACAAAACATGCAACATACTTGTGATGCTACTAAAGACAAGCCTCTAAAACTGCATCCAAATTCAATAACGTATTTGGAGATGACTCCAATGTTTCGCGTACCACACTATATTGCATTACGTTTTAATCTTAAGGTAAGTAATGCATACAAGGGATTATTGCTTGGTACGGGGCCCATTGTTGATCCTGGATTTGTTGGTAAATTATATATTCCGCTTCATAATTTGACATCAAACGAGTATGTAATTCATCGAGACGCAGATCTAATTACTATTGAATTTACAAAGTTAAGCCCGCATCGTGAATGGTGTATTGAAGGACGCAGGGGACGGGACTTAATACTGTTAGAAACGCTTAATGGCTTGAATTTTGGACTGATTCCATATATTCAAAAAGAAATAAAGCCCAATAGACTTTTTGCAACATACATTGAAAAGGCTCTTCATCAAGATTCGCAATTTTGTAAGGTTGACGATGTGTCTAGCGTGAGTAGTTCTGTACAACAATTAAAACGAGATGTAGATGACGCAATTAAAAAAAGCGAAGTGACTAACAAACAAGTTTATCAATTTTTGAAAGATAGTGAAAGTCGAGAGAATTTTATTAAGTCGTTTTCCATTTTAGCCATTATTAGTCTTATGCTAACAACGGCTGGACTATTCATTTCAGTAGGCTGGTATTTCAATAATGCCCAAGAATATTCAGATACTTATCTGCGTAAACAGATGCAAATCGAGTTAGAAATTGCAGATATAAAGGGGCAGATTGTCGCGTCAAACAGCGACTATTGTTACGATTCTGAAATGGAATCGAAAACACAATTACAAGAATTGATTGCGAACTTAGATCAATTAAAGCGACAATTGGAAAATGAAACCAACCATAGAACACAAAGTGATACCTGTATTATCAAAGTTGTACTATTTTTTACATTGCCAATTATAGCAGTGCTTATTGTATTTGCTTGTTTACCGTGCTTTTCTAAGTATAAAAAATGTTGTAATAAATTTTCAAAATTCTATAGAATCACCGAGCAAGTTAAGGACTTGAATAAAAAGGTTGAAGAGCTAACTTGTCAATTAAAAGAAATAAAAAAGGCGAATGGTGACAACGGTGGCTGTAATTGACAGAATAGAGATATGCGGCAATATTGCATCGGGCAAGACTACGCTTGCGCAGGCGTGTGACAAGGTTGGTTATAAGACCATCTTTGAAGATTTTTCGAACGTGCCGTTTCTTTCCGATTTTTATAACAATCCTGCCGAATTCGCCTTTGAAACGGAAACCGCTTTTACTTTGTTTCACTATTACCAACTTAAAAAACTTGGCAATCGTTTCGGCGTTTCCGACTTTTCGTTAATTGACGATTATGCGTTTGCTCTTACTACCTTATCGACGGACGAGTTTATCATTTATGAAAAAATGTTTGACTATATTGTTGAACGAATCGGATTACCGAAGAAAGTTCTTTACCTTGTATCTTCAGTTGAAACATTGTTAAAGCGCATAAATAAACGCGGCAGAGAAAATGAACAAACGATTACCGCCGATTATTTATCCGCTGTTCAGAAGAATATTCAAGTAACATGTTCAAAAAAATTTGCCACCGTGCCGTTTGTCTCAATAGATACAAGTGCAATAACGATTTTCGAGTACAATATGGATTTCATATCAGGTTTGTTAAAAGAGGAGAAGTAAATATGGAAACTTCTAAAAACTCAATTTTTTAGCCAAATAAATTTCATAAATGTTTTACTTTTTAACATTGCATTTTTTGAAAAAGGAATTTTTTAGAGGAAATGATAAATTGAGGTGTTTTCAAATGTTTAAAAATAATCAATTGGATATTTGTAGCAATTCAGAAGTTTTTTCAAATCTTTCAGGTGATGAGTGGCAAGACCTTGGAAATGCCCTTATTGGTTTGAAATACGGTCCAGCAAACTACCAAAGAGTTCCGGACAATGATCGTGGAGATGCAGGGATAGAAGGATTTAC
>JAIROC010000282.1 GCA_031257735.1 Bacteroidales bacterium
GCGTCTGCGCGATATTTCAGTTAGTTACGCGGGGGAGAGAAAATGAGCAAGAATAGCTTAATTGGCGGCGCGCTGTGGGAGGAGTATTCCAGTAAGGTTTCGCAAAGAATGGACAACCCAGTCAATCGCGGGGAGATTACGCAAAAGGAGGCGCAAGAGCTTGGCGCGCGTCTGATTGTGGCGGATTTTGGCGCGGAGTCGTGCGGGGACGCGGTGCGGCTCTTTTGGGCGGTTGATCCTAGCAGCCATATCGTGAAAGCGGCTAAATCGCGTAACTTATTCGCCGTCGGCGACAACTCGTAGAAGGAAACGCGCGGAGCTTTGGCGCGGGAATAAGCGGAGCGAAACCATAGCTATTGCAAAACCTTCAGCCGCTTAGCGGCGAAACGCGTATAATCCTAATTATGTGCCGTTTTGTTTCTATATTTTCTTTATGCCGCTTGCTTCTATTTCAACCTTTGTAAATCCTCTGTCAACTTCGCCAATGATTTCTACCGCGTCATTTTGATCCACTGAAAGCCCATGCCAAAGCCTATTGTCTATTTCAACAACAATACTTCCGGTTTCATCGGCGAATAAATATTTCTCATCGCCCAGAAAACGTTCGATCTTCCCCCGTAAAACTACCGGATAATCGTCTCTTAGGCTTTTTGCCGCGTCGATCGTTACGACGTCCGGTCCGGGACCCCTAAAGCCGTCTTGAGCATTGGCAAGCGATCCAAAAAATGCCGTTGCAACTATTAGCAACGAAGAAATCCGTTTCACGCAAACACTCCGCAATAAAATGATTTTGTAATACCTATATTATACTATTCCTTCGCATTTGTCAATATATTTTCAAAATACTTTAACAAAATTAAACCATGTAGCGCATAGCATTTCGGCAATATACGATGTTTGGGCGGCATACGAGGGGCTCGCGTAGCAAGAGCGCCCGCCCAATTGTGTTGGCGGAAGCCGACGCATAGCGGACAAAGCGAGACTATAGCCTAGCGCAACCTCAAGCCGCCTACTGGCGGAGAAGCATATACAGACCTGTTATACGCGGTTTGGGCTGCTTTATATCTTTGATAATTATCTTTATTCTACCTTAAAATCTTCTGAATGAAAATTACTATAATACCTTCCGCTTTCCGCGGTGAATTTTAGTATTATAAAATCTCCGCTATCCATTCCATCTTTATAATACATTGTAAATTCGTCTTTCCAAATTTCTTCTTTAATTTTTTTATCCTCTAATACTTCCATTTTCCCTTTTAACATTACGCCACGGAAAAACCGTTTGTCATAAAAATATATACAAGCCTTTTGATTGTTCCTGTATTGTTTTATTCTCATTGAAGGGCTGTTTGTATGCCAATAAAACGTTTTTATTCCTTCCCTTTTAACCGGCGCTAGCATCGCCTTTGTATTTGGATAACCGTCTTCATCAACAGAACTGATAAAACTAACGCCTTGCTTTTCAATTAAGTTACCAATTGTTTCTACCGAATTTCTCATCATTTTCAAGCGCCTCCGTTACTTAAGTTTTAATATTTTATCATATATTACATAAAAGATATTGTCAACCATATAGAAAAATGCGCTGCATTTCCAAGGCTGGCAAACTGTGGCGAGAGTTTTGCTGTGAGAATGAAGCGTAGCAAAATGACCTAGCCAGCTGAAACCCCGAGCCGCCAACGGCGGCGAAGCGCTAACAGACCTGTTATGCGAAGCGCAATTTTGCTTTTATTTTTTAATTGCATATACATTTATTCTCCTAAATGTTTCAAAACATTTTCCATCATCTTTTTTTGTTTTTTCAATCATTAGTCCAATAACTTCATTAAGAAATTCCTCCTTTAATTGCTCATCAACTAATTTGATAAATGGAACAATTGACGGTTGTTCTATCCATTTTATCATTTCATCTTGATCATTAAAATACCTGTCGGCATTTTCTGACCAGATTTCTATTTCAGAAAAATTACATTCCGATATTTTTTTAGTATATTCTTCTACTGAAGGCATATAAAAAGGCCATTCAAAATTTTTAAAATATTTTTGGTATTTTGCATATTTTATTACATCATTTATAACCGCGAAAAAATTTGAACAATTACCATCACCGCCAAAATTGAAACGGATAAAGCCGTATTTTTTTAAAGCTCTATAACAATTATTTATTAACTTTTTATGATCCTTAATCCAATGAAGTGTGGCATTGGAAAATATAAAGTCGAATTCATTTTCAAATGTAATATCATTAATATTCATTTTTTCAAAAGTCAAATTATTTGAAGAAACCATTTTTGCCGTCTTTATCATACCTTCCGATCCGTCAACTCCCAACACTTTGCCATTGGGAACTAATTCAGAAAGTTGTTTTGTTAAAATCCCATCACCACATCCCAAATCAAGGACAGATTCGGATCCGGTTAATTTTAACTGGGAGATTATTGCATTTCCCCATTCTTTTTGATGTCTTGATGCGTTTTTATATTTTTCGCCATTAAATTCATGTGTTTCCATAAAACCCCTCCTTTTAATGTTATACGTAAAATATAATTTTGTCAACAAATTCAAAATTGCATTTCGCATAACGTTTCGGCTGTATATGACGTTTTTGCAAGCCCGATAAAGGAAACCGTAGGTTTCCAGGGCTTGCAAAAATGTGGGTGGAGTTGAGCGTGGGAGGCGCAGCCGACCTGGCGAAACGGAACCCCGAGGGCGCTACTGCGCCCGAAGCATATACAGTCCTGTTATACGAAGTGGCGGCGTACACCATATTTACTCCATTACTTTTTTTATCCAATTATTCAAATAATTTATTTGCTCTGACGTATGAAAAAAATGTTCTCCGTCTTTTAGAATATCTAAAATACAATTATTCCTTTCCACAAATGAATTAAGAATACATTTTTCTGTCATATTGTCTTTTTCACCATATAATATAAACGTCTTTTTGTCCCATTTTTTAACAGGATT
>JAIROC010000335.1 GCA_031257735.1 Bacteroidales bacterium
CAATCCAGAATACTCGTAATCAAATCTCTGGATTGCTTCGCTACGCTCGCAATGACGGCGTTGTTTGGACACTTTTATGTGTTTTCACACAGCCTCGAAACCGTCTAATCAACGCCGTCATTGCGAGCGCAGCGAAGCAATCCAGAATACTCGTAATCAATTCTCTGGATTGCTTCGCTACGCTCGCAATGACGTGCTGATTGTTGCGGGGAACACTTTTGAAACAACTCACGTTCGGACGAGGTTCTACCTCGTCCGCTCTATCCAAGCAGGCTATGCCTGCCCCCCTGACAATGGCTGAAAGCCATAAATCATTAGCACAGTGGCAACGCCCTTCAATAATTGAAAATTGAAAATGAAATTAATACAATTAATTATGATAATCTTGCGCCAGCTAATTTTCAATTTTCAATTTTCAATTTTCAATTTTCAATTAGTAATGCCCTGTGCTATTGATTGCGGGCTTTCAGCCCTTTACCGTTATTCTCTGATTACAATTATACATTGAACAAATGAATTTATGCGTTTTCGGACAGATAATATTTAATATATAAGGAAGAAGTAAACGAAAGGTAAGGCGTGAAAATATGAAAGACATAAATAGGTTTTCATATACCGCTTAGTGTCTATTCGGACAGGATAGGTTTTCGGACGTACACTATCTATCAAAAAATCGCGTTAGTGTTGCGTAGTTATTCAATAGAAGGAGTAATGATAAAATTAGAAAACATCAATAAAACATACAACGAAGGCGCACCTCTTCACGTACTTAAAGGAATAAATCTGCACATCGTAAAGGGCGAGATGATAGCAATTATGGGTGCATCAGGTTCGGGGAAATCAACCTTGTTGAATATTATTGGCATCTTGGATACGTATGACACAGGGAATTATTACTTGGATAATATCTTGATAAAAACCCCCAAAGAAACAGTAGCGGCGATCTATCGCAATGAAATGATAGGATTTGTATTTCAGTCGTTCAATCTGATACCCTACAAAACGGCATTGGAGAATGTTTCTTTACCGCTTTATTATCAACGAATATCCCGTAAAAAAAGAAATATGCTTGCAATGGAATATTTGGACAGGATGGGGTTAAAAGAATGGGCGTCCTATTTTCCTAATCAGATGAGCGGGGGACAAAAACAACGCGTAGCCATTGCAAGAGCGCTTATTACCAAACCTAAAATCATTCTGGCAGATGAACCCACAGGCGCACTCGACAGTAAAACTTCTATCGAAATGATAGACCTTTTTCGTGAAGTAAACAAAGAAGGAATGACTGTTGTTATTGTAACACATGAGCAATTTGTAGCCGATTTGGCGCAACGTACTATTCATATCCGTGATGGAATTATTATTCATTAATCTATGCGCGACTTTTTTCAAGAAATAGCAGAATCATTACAACGCAATAAATTACGCACTGTATTAACAGGTTTTTCTATTGCGTGGGGTATTTTTATGTTGATGTTGTTGTTGGCGGCGGGAAATGGACTGAAAAATGGCGTCATGCACAATTTTAAAGATCGCTCTAACAATAGCGTAACTTTGTTTTCGGGTTATACTTCACTACCTTATAAAGGTCATGACAAAGGACGTGAAATACTTATGGATAATACAGATTCCGTATTGTTAGCGTATGAATTTACGGATGTGAAGGATGTAGAGCCTGTTTATAATCTAGGATACAAAGCATTTTTTAATAAAAAGAAATATGCGGAGGGAAATTTGGAAGCCGTTACGCCTCTCTATTTTCGGGCGGAAAACATACATATACAACAAGGTAGAGCCTTCAATCGTATGGACAGAGAAGAACAGCGTAAGGTGATGGTTATAAGTGATCAATCGGCGCAACGGCTTTTTGATACGGAAGATATTATCGGAAAATTAATCGTAGTAGACGATATTGCTTATACGATTGTTGGTATTTATTCCAATGAGCAAAGAGGTTGGAGATTATCTTTTTATATTCCTTTAGAAGTGGGCAGATCGATTTACAACGAAAGAAACATTATCAGAGAAATAAAATTCACCCTTAAAAACTTGACCACCCTCGAAGCTAACCTGCGCTTTGGTGAAAAACTCCGAATGCGTTTGAGTAGAAAACATGATTTTGACCCCCAAGACTATAGCGCTATCTATATATGGAATGCGTTTCAGGACTACTTAAAAATGATGTCCCTTTTTTCTATTCTTACGACTTTCTTATGGGTGATAGGGATCAGTATTTTAATTTCGGGCATCGTAGGCGTGAGTAATATTATTTTGATAACGGTAAAAGAACGTACCAAAGAATTTGGTATTCGCAAAGCTTTGGGCGCAAAGCCGTCGTCGATTATCCGATTGATAGTAGCGGAGTCGTTGGTGATAACAGCTTTTTTTGGTTATGTAGGCATGGTATTGGGAGTGATTGTTACCGAAATTGCCAATAACTTGATAGCGAAAGCAACGACTACCCTTGGCTCCGAAAAAGTTATTTTTCAAAATGCAACGGTAGATTTAGACATAGCCATTTCGGCAACAATACTGTTGGTGATTGCAGGTGTTTTGGCGGGATATTTTCCTACAAGAAAAGCATTAAAGATAAAACCCATAGAAGCCCTGCGATATGAATAAGCAAATATTAATGTTCTTCCAAAATAAAGAGAGATGTTTGATATAGACAAATATAAAGAAATTTGGCAAACAATAACCCGAAACAAAATGCGGAGTTTTATCACAGGCTTTGGCGTAGCTTGGGGAATATTTTTATTTGTGGTTATGTTTGGCATAGGAAACGGTTTTCAGAATGGGATATTGAATGCCTTCGGTGAAAGTATCACCAATGCCGTTATAATTTTCCCCAGTAGAACAACGATAGAATACAAGGGATTTAATCCCAATCGCTCATGGAATATTTATAATGAAGATTTAAATATCATCAAACAAACCTTGCCAGAGGTTAAATATATATCAGGCATGGTACATGGTGGTACAGGAAAAATTATGCGCGAAGACAGAACAAAATCTTATATGATAAAGGCTGTAGATGTCGATTATTTTAATATTGACGTTATGCCAATACTGTATGGTAGAATATTCAATCGCGTAGACATGGAAGAAAAACGAAAAATATGCGTTATCGGTAAGCGAGTATGGGAAGAAATGTTTGACAAGGACGAAAATCCTATGGGGAAACAACTTACTCTTAATGGGATTGCATATAATGTGGTTGGCGTTGTAGAAGCGGCATCTTCGGAAGTGAATTTTATGGGAAATTCAAGTGAAGCTGTTTTTGTTCCACTAACAACCATGCAACAAATAAACAATACGGGTTTGGTTATTCACATGCTAACGGCGATTATAGCGCCAACGGCAGACATTAATCAGGCGGAGACAAAAATAAAGGATTTACTCAAACTAAATCACAACATTGCCCCCGAAGACGATGACGCCATGATAGCCTTCAATCTGCACGATTCTTTTCTGATGTTTAATAATTTATTTTTGGGGATTAAAATTCTTGTATGGATTGTCGGAATGGGGACATTGTTAGCGGGAGTTGTGGGAATAAGTAACATTATGCTCATATCCATAAGGGAACGCACCAACGAAATTGGTGTCCGCAGGGCTTTGGGCGCTAAACCTAATGTTATTTTGCGACAAATTATGGGTGAAGGTATTTTGCTGACTTTCATTGCAGGATATATCGGTTTTTTGTTAGGGGTAATCATTTTGTCAGGAGTGAATAAAGTAATACAGGCACAGACGGGAGAGCTTACATTAGAGATGGACATGCAGATTTCTTTTGGGATGTCCATGCTTGCGATGGCTATTCTTTTGGCGGCTGGCGTAATAGCGGGAATTATCCCAGCAAAGAATGCACTTAAAATAAAAGTAATTGACGCAATAAGAGATGAATAATAATCAAAGAAAACAAAGAGAACAAAGTTTTAATTTAGTATAATCAGTAATCGTATGAAGAAGAAAACAAAGATGAAAAAAATAATAAGGATACTGTTGTTTATCCTTTTAGGGAGTATTTTTTTAGGAACCTTTCTGTTTTTATGGAGTAATTCGAAAGAGAAACAGCTAAGCTACGAATTAATCGAACCGCAAGAACGTACTATTCAAAAAAAGATAATCATCACAGGCAAAATGAGTCCCCGTAATGAAATATCGCTCAAACCACAAATCTCAGGAATAATAACAGCTATATATAAGGAAGCAGGACAAAACGTCAAAGAAGGCGAAGCCATTGCAAAGATAAAAGTCATTCCTGATATTGCACAGTTAAACAATGCGGAAATGCAACTGAATATGGCGCAAATTAATTTTGAACAACAACAAACAGAATTTGAAAGAAATACCCGTCTGTATAAATCGGGCGTACTCTCCAAAGAAGAGTTTGAGCAAGCGCAGGTCGCCAATAAAAAAGCAAACGAAGAATTGAAAAATGCCAAAGAAAACCTTGAAATTATTAAATCAGGGATTTCTTCTTCTACAGCACAATACAGCAATACCATTATCAAATCAACCGTTACAGGTATGATATTGAGTATTCCTGTCAAGGTGGGTAATTCGGTGATACAGACAAATAACTACAACGACGGAACTACCATTGCCACCATTGCCGATATGCAGGATATGATCTTTATCGGCAAAGTGGATGAAACAGAAATCGGTAAAATAAAAGAAGGAAATGAGGTCAATTTGATTATTGGCGCTATGCAAGGGGTTACGAGTAAGGCGGTATTGGAATATATTTCCCCGCAGGGCGTACTTGACAATGGAGCGACAACCTTTGAAATAAAAGCTGCCGTTAAGAATGAAGCAAATACTTTTATCCGTTCAGGCTACAGCGCTAACGGAGAAATTATTGTCGAACAGAAAGACAGTGTTTTGTCTATTCCTGAAAGCGCCTTAGAATTAACAAGAGATTCTACCTTCGTTTACATTCTAAAGACAGAAAAACCTCAACAAGTCTTTGAAAAGAAGTCTGTCGAAATCGGTTTGTCGGATGGCGTCTACATTGAAGTGAAAAAAGGACTGTCCCCAAAAGATAAAATTCGAGGAAATACCCTTGAAGCAATTGAAAATTGAAAACTTCATTAATTGAAAATTGAAAATTGAGTCCACTCCGAAAACCCCAATCGAAAGAAATACAATAATATTTTCACAATGAGATTAGCGAATAAACAGTCGGAGGAAAGAAAGAATGGGAA
>JAIROC010000442.1 GCA_031257735.1 Bacteroidales bacterium
AAGCGCTGTAATTCATGGAAATTCCGATTTTAAAGATCCCAATGATGCGAATACGTCAAGTCTATATAAAGGAAAAGCCATTCTTGATTTTCCATCTACAGACTGGGTGCAGAAAAAAATTCCTTTTATTTATGACGGGACCAACACTGATAACGTTTCCTATCTTCTTGTTACCTTAACAACCAATGCAAGACCGGGTGGAGGGAATAGTGGCGACGCCTTATATGTTGATGACATGGAATTAATATACAGCGCATGGTTAAAAGACATTAAAATGGATGGACAAACTATTGCTGGTTTTGAGCAGGGTATTCTTTCCTGCGATATTGTTTATCCACGCGGGACAGATCCTGTTATAACATATATACCTGAAGTATCTGATGTTACCATTAAAGATACGCTTATTAATGGAACTGTAAACGTAAACGACACATTGGATGGCGCTCAAAGAATTGTTGTAGTAACTGCAGAAGATAGTCTAACAACAAAAACCTATACTCTTACTTATCATGTAGGACCTGCACGAAATGCAACATTAGATCGATTTGTCAGTACATTAGATAATGTTACTTTCGACACAATTACTGTTCCTCTTCAAATACCGGACGATTCTGTTCAACATATTTATACGCCGTTATTACCTCCGGGAACAACGCAGGCGTCAGTAATTTCAGCTACAGATGTCATGTTAGCAGATACGGGCGCAAGAGTTCTTTCTGTTACTAATGTAACATCGGTTAAGGATTCAGCAACCATTACAGTTAAAGCAGAAAACGGTAGAATAAAAACCTATTATATACATTTTCCTGTTGCATTGTCTGGCAATGATAGTTTGGCTTCCATCCTTTATAATAGTTTTTCTGTTTCGCCTTTTCATCCGGATACGCTTTCTTATCATGTAGTATTGCCTCCCCTAACAGCTAATCCTCCATTGGTTTCGGCTACTGCAGCTTGGGCAGGATTAACGCCGCATATTGTACAGGCATACCGGTTGAAGGATACAGCAAAAATTACCGTTACGGCAGAAAATAATATCAATCAAAGAACATATCTTGTTTCTTTTTCGGTACTGCCTGATACTAATGTCAATCTTTCGTCTCTAACATATAATTATTCCGGCGGAGGTCATGATAAGAAAATAACGGATCTCAATCATGATACAGTAACAATAGAATTGCCATTTGGAACAATGTACCTAACCAAATTATCTGCTGTTAGCGCTTCTCCAACAGCTTCATCGATTGGTTATGACCTTACATTGCCAATTCAGTTACCGGTAATCGCTCACGTAACTGTTACTGCAGAAAATACAAACTATACGAAAACACATATAATAAACTTTGTACAGGGACGAAACGACAATGCTCATTTGGATTCATTATATTACATACTTGGTAATGATACAACGCTTGTTCTAAACTTTAACAAAACAAAGGAACACTATTTAGTAGCGTTGCCGGTAGGAACGGTTGCTACGCCGACTTTATACTGTCTGTTGGCAGATACCCATGCCCATGCAATTGTTACTGATCCTTCTTCTCCAAGAGATACGGGAAAAGTAGTCGTAACAGCAGAAAATGGTTCTACAACAAAAACCTATACTGTTGTTTTCAGCGTTACCTTGTCTACCGATGTTTCTTTGTCAGAAATTAAAATAGTGGATACTGTACTTTTATCAAATACAGGTATAGATTCTACTATCGCTCTCCCCAACGCTTTATCCTATAATATACCGTTGGATACTACTATTGTTCCCAAAATTACGGTTACAACCACATATCCAACGGCAACATGGAGCATTATTTATCCTGATACTGTTCCGGGTCAGGTGAAAATTATCGTTACAGCAGAAGATACAACAGTAAAAGAAACTTATAGGATTAATTTCCTTTATTCAGAACCGACAAATCCCAATCTGGTTGATTTGGGATATACATTGGGCGGGATAACTTATTATGTTCCGAATTTTCATCCGGATACATTGGAATACCATGTTTTATTGCCTTCTCAAACAACACAAACGCCAGCTATCGTTTGTCAGGCTGCCGATCCTAATGTGCTTCCTGATATTACAGCTCCTATTGACCCTAATAGTATAGGAACAGTTAATATACAATCGACCGATCAATCGAAAAACAAAACCTATCAGATATCTTTTACAGTAGAAATATCTACCAATGCCAAATTAGACAGTCTGTTTTATGATGGCATAGCCATTGAAGATTTTAATCCTTCGGTATTTTCTTACAGGATAGAATTACCTTATACAACGACTGCGGCTGTGACAGTATCTCCAAAGACACAATCACCTGCAGCTACAATTGATTCTATACGACAAGCTGTCACTATCACAGATTCGGCTTTTGTGGATATAACGGCAGAAGATGCGTCAACAAAGTGTAGATATGTAATTCATTTTACAAGACAATTATCTCCTGTTGCTACTTTGTCGGAAATAAAATATACGTTGTCGGGCGCTGATTCGACGATAGAAGATTTTCAATCCGATGAAGTTTCATATACCGTTTTCCTTGCTCCTGAAACTGTATCAATCCCTCAACTTCTATTTACGCTTGCAGACACAAATGCACAGGCTCAATTGATACGTACGCCTTTGCATCCAAACGATACGGCAATTATTCGTGTTACGGCAGAAAATCAAATAGAACATCAGGTTTATGTTATTGTCTTCAGTAGGATAAAATCTGCTAACAATCGTTTATCGGATTTGCAATACAATGGAATATCATTGAGTAACTTTAATTCTGACACATTGAACTATATGGTTATTTTGCCATGGGAAGAAACACAAATTCCCGTAGTAACTGCCACTTCGCAATGGGATAGTATGACGGTAAATATACCTCCAATTACTACAGTATTTGGGACTGTTAACATTCAGGTTATTCCTGAAGACGGAGGACAGGCAAGATATTATGAGATTGCATTTGAAAGAGGTTCTAATGTCGAATTACAGGCTTTGAGATGGTCTTTGGATGGAAATACCTATTCTTCGGTGGAAAATTTCGATGCCAATGATACAGGATACCATGTTTTGTTGCCGATAGGAACAACTGTTCGTCCGGTTATGGAATGGGATTTAGAGGATTCCAGAAGTTTGGTGGATGTTGCAAATGATTTCTCCCTGCCCAATGGCATTACCACCGTGACAATAACTGGTTGGGACAGTTTGAACGTAAAAATATATACGGTAGAATTTGAAGTAGAACTTTCTACAGAAGCGGCATTGTCCGATTTGATGGTGAACGGCGTAACGATTGCTAATTTCCATACGGATACGCTGAATTATTTTATAGAATGTGAATATGGAAGCGCCTTTCCGCTTGTTACCGCAACGGCAACACAACCCGACGCACGAATAGATTATACGCAAATCAACGAATATCCGGCTGTGGCTGTGATAAAGGTATTTGCAGGGGATACGACTGTTCAACGTGAGTATACAATAGCCTTTAGCATAGAAGCGGGTGATAATGCTTTTCTGTCGGATTTATTGATAGACAGTGTTTCTTTGGCAGACTTTGACAAGAACGTGTTTTTCTATGATGTAATCTTGCCGTACGGAACAACAACACTGCCCGTTGTGTCGGCTACTGCTGAAGATGAAAGAGCTACTGTTACAATTACGCAAATAGCGCAATTGGGAGATACCGCCAAAATACAGGTTACGGCTATCAATGGAGACATAAAAGAATATCAACTTTACTTTATGGTGGATGGCAATTCTAATGCTTATGCATCAAACATTTTTGTAGACGGAAAAATAGTAGAGAATTTTAATGCTACTTCTCGGAACTACAATTATATTTTGCCTGCCGATTATACAGGAATACCTGTTGTTACAGCAGAGTTGGCAGATCCGAAGGCAAGCTATACTGTAAAGAACGCTACACAGATACCCGGTCAAACAGTAATAGAAACTACCGCCGAAAATCAAAGAGATAAATTTTCATATCGTATTAATTTTACAAAAGAGACATCGGTTGTATCGTTTGAAAATCATACAACCCTGTCTATTTTTCCCAATCCGGGGTCAAGCGTTATTAATTTCGATTTGAAGGGAATATCTCAAACAGCTAATTTGGAAATATCTACTGTTGACGGGAGAATACTTGGTAAATATACTTTACAGGAAGGAATAAATCCTGTCGAGATAGAACATTTACAGAAAGGTGTTTACTTTTATAAGGTTTACACGGAAAAGAAAATACTTGGAACAGGCAAGTTTATCAAACAGTAGTGATGGATAAAAGGATCATGAATAGAAAGGAATAAAAAAGGGATTGTATCTTAAAAAAAGAGTAATGTATTTAATATCAAAACTGCTATACTTACGGAAAAAAGAATTTATCGGGATAGTCATCATATTGGCATTCTCGGTATCTTCTTTTGCTCAATCGTACATACTAAAAGGACGAATATACGACGCCAACGACAAGGAAGGATTGCCGGGCGCTCATGTTTTACCTTTGTGCGGTTCAACGGTAGATGGAGTTGCATGTGATATAAATGGTATCTATACTTTGACACTCAAAGTTCAAAAGTGTACGATACGCTTTCAATTTTTAGGATACGAAACGGTAGAAAAAACAGTTTCTTTTCAGGGAACGAACGTAATTTCGTTAGATATTCCAATGAAATCAACAGATACAAAGTTAATCGGAGTAGAAGTAAAAGAAAAACGATACGAAATAAGAAAGGATGAGTCTGTTTCTTCATTGGAATATATTCCTGCAAAACATATCGAAGATCAAAATATTACTAAATTAGACGCCGCATTTGATAAAGTAGGTGGTTTGGTGATTGTCAATAACGAGCCTCAAATGCGTGGCGGTAGCGGATTTAGTTCTGGTATGGGAAGTCGCGTAATGATTATGATGGATGAAATGCCTGTTTTGCGTGTGGATGCAGGACGTCCGGCATGGAATCTTATTCCGATGGAAAATATTGAACAGATAGAAGTCCTCAAGGGCGCTGCTTCTGTGCTTTACGGTTCGGCTGCCATTACGGGAGCAATCAATGTTCGTACAGCTTATCCCAAAAATAAACCGGAAACAAGATTTATTTGGTACAACGGTTTTTACAGTCGTCCGAGAGCGGATTATCGTTGCAGTTGGGCTGAAGGAATTGTTCCTTTAACCTATGGTGGAAGTCTTTCCCATGCACGGAAAATCAAAAAACTTGACCTTGTCATAAGCGCTGAATATGCCCATGATGATGGTTTTGTCGGACAGGAAACGTCTATTGATTCCACTTTGCTGTATCCCGATTTATATAAAAAGATAGTAAAGGAACAGCGACTTCGCTTTAATTTCGGGACGAGATATAATATTAAGGAAGGTGTTATTGCCGGATTAAACGGTAATTTTCTCTACTCTCAAAATACAATGACGCATTTTTGGTTAAATGCAGACAGTGGAATGTATCGTACATTTCCGGGTTCATTGTCGGAGATTACAGACTTTATGTTCTTTTTGGATCCCTTTTTTAAGTATTACAGCAAAAATGATGCTTCTCATACCGTCAAAGGACGATTTATGTACAGCGATAATTGGGCAACCAACAATCAAGACAGTAAATCCGAAATGTATTATTTGGAGTATCAATATGCGAAACGTTTTAAGAAAGTGGGAGACCTTCAAATGTTTGTCGGAGTGGTGGGACAGTTTGCCCGTACAAGGGGAAATATATTTACCAGCGTAGGAGATACGAGCGGTATTCTTAAACCGAGATATTCTACCAACGGAGCGCTTTATGTTCAGTTAGAAAAGAAGTTTTTGAAGAAAAAGAATTTGACACTGTTGGGTGGCGCGCGTTACGAGTATTTTCAGATATTTGAAGAATTTGGTCATCTGTTGGAAGACAGCGCAAGCGCCAATTATGTAGAAGCAAAACCTGTATTCAGGGTAGGCGTCAATTATCAGATAGTGCGGACATACACTTCGATTAGGGCTTCTTTTGGACAGGGGTATCGTTTCCCGACCATCGGAGAAAGATATATTACGACAAGAGTAGGAAATTACGGTTTTTATCCCAATCCCGATTTGAAGTCGGAAACAAGCTGGAATGTAGAACTTGGCGTTCAACAGATGTTTAGGTTGTTAGGCATACAGGGTTTTGTTGATATTGCAGGATATTATCAGCGATATAATAATTATGTAGAGTTTTTTCTCGGTCCTTGGCTGACAGCGGAACAGGAATTTGATGTTTTAAAACGATACGGGTTCAAATTTTTCAATACGGGAGAAGCGCGTATTGCAGGAGTAGATTTATCTATAGTGGGAGAAGCTAAAATGACTAAGTATTTCAAATATTCATTTTACTTTGCCTATACATACAGCAATCCCAAAGTGATGGATACAAATTATGTATTTACGGAAACATCATCCAAAGCGTATGATTATATCAATACATCATCCAATACGAACGGTCAAATTATGAAATACAGACTTGAGCATGTATTCAAGGTAGATGTTGATTTTACTTTTTTTGAATGCCTTTCATTGGGAATTTCCACGCAATACTATAGTTTGATGAAAAATGTAGACGCATTTTTTTATACCTTGGATAGATTTTCCTCTACTGCTCCCAGATATGTTAGAAATTCACCTGTTCCATTTCCTTTTGATGGATTAGAACATTATAGAGAAACCCATAAGAAAGGGACATGGGTATTTGGCTTACGAACGAGTGTAGAAATGTGGAATGTAAAACTCTCATTAATCGTAAATAATCTGTTTAACAAGGAATATTCATTGCGACCGATGGCGCCGGAAGCGCCTCGAATAACAACGGTACAATTATTGTACAGATTTACGGAAGGGGAACCGTTCTTCCCCAAGAAAAATAAAGATAGTTAGTTCAAAATAAAAAATATTAATTAAAATTTAAAAGTATCATGAGAAAAGTTATTTTATTGACAGCATTTATAGCTGTTGCAGTGGGTCTAAAAGCGCAAAATGCTCCATTCCCGGATGGAGGATTTGAGAGTAGTTGGGAAAAACATGAAAATCCTGTACAAGGGAAAGCCGATTATTGGGATTTTAAAGACAATTATCTTCTAACAACATTAAATCAGTTGCATGAGTTAAGTGGCGAGATGGGGGATGCTCCTTTAACTGCCTTCCGGGAAGAAGGAGGAAATGTTTATAATGGAAATTATTCTTTAAAGGTAGTTTCTGATCAAATGATTTTTGGAGACACTTCAATTTTTTTACCAGGAGTAGCAGCAACGCTTTATATTAATTTTACTCCAGTAGATTGTATTTTGGGACAACCTTTTACTTCCCGTCCTACCGCAATAAAAGGTTTTTATAAATATATTCCTGTAAATGGAGATTCTGCGGCGATAGAAGTACGATTAGAGAAAAGCGGAACCGTATTAGGCGGCGGAAAACAGGTAATATACACTGAAGTTTCCACTTGGACGCAGTTTGATATTCCCATCAATTATCTTTCCGACGAAGTACCCGATACAATCGTGGTTATATTTGCTTCCAGCGCAAATTACGATTTTACAAGTCTCGCTACTTTGATGGCATGTCAAGGTCAAATTGGAAGCGCTCTTTATTTAGATGATGTAGAATTTGATTACACAGAACCAGAAAATATTACAGATGGCGGATTTGAAAATTGTTGGGTAACCAAACAGGATATAGTCGGCATCGAATACGAAGATTTTAATGATAATTATTTTTTCAATTCATTAAATTCACTTAAGAATATTACGGGACCTTTAACTGCGTATAAAGATTCCGTTAATGTTCATGAAGAGAATTATGCTTTAAAACTCGTTTCCGAAAATCTTATGGGATTCCTGTTTTTGCCCGGCGCTATGGGAAATATTACGCTTCAATACGGAGAAAATGGTATGCCTAATTCAGTAACATTAGGACGTCCATTTACCTCCCGTCCTACGGCAATAAAAGGATGGCATAAATATATTCCTGTGTACGGCGATTCTGCGGCAATAGAAATATTGTTAAAGAAAAATGGAACAATTATAGGTAGTGGTAAACAGATAATAACAAGTGAAGTTCCCGATTGGAGTGAATTTAATGTTCCTGTCAATTATACTTCCTATGACAAGCCTGATGTAATCATTATTCTATTTGCTACCAGCGCAGATTATGATTTTACAGATGTTAATACCTTAATGCAATGTAAAGGACAAGTGGGAAGCGCTTTGTATTTGGATGACTTAGAACTTGATTATTCTTATGTAGGAATAAAGGAAATGTTATATCCTGAAATCAGTATGCGTGTATATCCTAATCCTTCAAGA
>JAIROC010000461.1 GCA_031257735.1 Bacteroidales bacterium
CATTTTTTATTTTTGTTTCATCTATTTTACTTTTTTATGTGTGAAATTTTATCGTTCGACAATCAATTACAAAAAAACATCAATACTATTTCGTTCTTTACCAATAATTTGCTTATCCAAGCGTTTCTCCGATAATCCAGAAAAAATTATCAAACTATCTTCTTCTATATTCATTATTTTTTTAGCTGAAAATATTAATTCTTTCAACTTAACTTCCGAAATTTCTCCTTCAAATACAGAATTTTGAATCCAATTCAAATATTTGCGACATAGTTTTAAAATTTTTGCTACTCGTTTTTCTCCACAGTCATATACTAATATTATATACATTACCACCACATTTTAAATGGTTTATATTCTTCTATATCAAGCAAATGTTTTGCCAATTTATAACATTCAAGTTTCATTAAATGTCGATAACTTACTTTCCGTTTTAACGATCTATGTTGAATGGTTTCATTCAATCTGTTTTCAAATTCTTTCACGAATATCATCTTGCCGGTTTTATTTAATAAGCACTTGTTCAGTTCTTTATTGAAATGCTTCTCTTGTATCTCTTTTTTATTGATAACTTTAAATATAGTTCTATCAACGAGTAGAGGTTTAAAAATTTCAGAAATATCTAGTGCAAGTGAATATCTGCGTTCCCCTGGAGTATGTAAATAACTGATAACAGGACTGATTTGTGTCTGATGAATTGCCCGTAAACATTGACTATAACACATCATGTTGCCAAAGGATATTAATGCATTGATTTCATTATTTGGTGGTTGTTTTCTGCGGACGCCCATTTCGTAATCATTTAATATCAAGTCGAATGCTTTATAATATGCTATGTGTATATTTCCTTCAATACCCATGAGTTCATCCACATTTTCAGTATTTTGAATGGCTTGGGTATATTTATCTATTTTTGCTATTATATCATCCATTTCCCGACCACGATTATTATAATACTTCAAATTCTTTTGCATATTAAATCCTGCTCCTTCTACAAATTTACGCGCTATTACAATACGTTTTCTTTTATTTTGATAATGAGTCGTTTGCGCAATCAACATTCGTCCCGAAAGTAAGAAATCGCGAGGCATAAACGATCCTGTATAATTTCCGTAATAATCAAAAAAATGTACCGGTATATCATTTTGTCCCAGAAAATTATATAAAGCGCTATTCGCCGTAAGAGAACCGAAAACATAAAATTCTGCAATATTTTCCACAGGTAAATATCGTGATGTACAATCCTGCGTATTACCACTTTCATCTTCTTTAACAGGAGTGAATTTCAGCGTATTATCTTTGCGTTGCAACGTTCCGGGATTAAATAAATAATAAGTTTTTTTCATATAGATAATGACTTACTCTTCTGCAATATAACAAAATTCATAATAACTGCAATTACAACATATTTTACTGTCAATTGTCAATGGACAATCATCTGAGGACAAGATTGTTTCGATTTTCATTTTAATTTCTCGAATTTCATTACGGTCATCATCTGTCAATACAACCTGACTTTTATGTCGCAATGCCAGATATTCTAAAATTCCTGTAACTCCTTTTATTTCATTGTATTCCAATACATGAATATAATATTTTAATTGCCATTCATGTGCAGATTCAATTTTATCGGACTTTTTGATTTCATGTATGACTTTATTATGCCTATCGTAATAATCTATTTTACAACCACCTATTTCTAATTCTTCATAGCGTTCCGTTCGTTGAGGATAGCTTTCTTCATGAATTAACTTACCTTCATATACTAAATCAGACGTATGTTCCATGGAAATCCCCTTAGAAAACAACCAAAGTTTTCGTTTACAAACATGATAATAATTGAAATGTGTTCCAGAGATATTCATGTGTATAATATTAATTATCTTCCTTTTCGGGTTTGGTTGTAAACATGCGCACCTTTGATGCATTTTCGATTGCTTTCACTGCTATGTCTTTGACATTGGCTTCGGCACGATTGGCTTTGTCTGTATATTCCTTCAACTGCTCTTGCTGTTCTTTGATTTTCTCCTGTAACGATACGATAATCTGATCTTTAAGACGAATATCCGCTTCATTTTGTCTCTCCATCAGTTTAATTTCAAAGTCGTATTTGGTCTGAAGTTGTTTAGTAATTTCGGTTTCCTTGTCTTTCAAAGATTTATCCAATCTCGACGGAAATTCTGCATTATTCTTTCGGAGTTCAGTTAATTCAGCTTCTGCATTTTTCAATTCCGCTTCTCTGTGGGAGATCTCCTGTTCAAAATTCGTCTTTTTATCTGCAAGTTCTTTATCTAGTTGAAATTTACGCGTATCATATTCATCTTGTTCCTTTTGTCGTTTGATTTTCAGGTTATAGTGATATTCTTCTTCTTCTCGTTTACGACGTTTGGCTAAATCGTCTGCATATTCTTTTTCTTCTGTTTTTTGCTTTGCTTTTTCGAGTTCCCATTGCGATCTTTTCTCTGCCATTTCATTAGCAAAAGCATTTTCGGTTTCTTGCATGGTTTTCTCGAAATTTTCTTTCTTTTCTTTCTGAACAAGTAACATCGCTGCTAACGAATCTACATTTGCAGATAAAGAATACAAATCTTCCAACGTTTTCTTCTCCAACGATATAGCTGCACGTATTTCTTCTAACCTTCTAAATTCATTAGTCAAACTTTGCTGCATTTCATCTAAAGAATTACTCAAATTTGTTTTGAGTTCTCCAATATTTTTCACGATCCCCTCGTTGGTTATTCCAGACACTTTTTCCAAAGTCACTGTTTTCTGTTTTTCTTCCTGTACTTGCTTAGGAATGTCAGCTTTAGCTTTCTGTACATCTTTTAATAATGTTTCGTATGCTTTCAATATTTCAGCTTTCGTACTTTTTTCGGATACTGTTATTTCCATTTCTTCCGTATTTTTATATATTAATATTTTTCGTTATATTTATAATGAATATTCATGTTTTATGATATTTCTTCACCTATTTTGTTGCACAACAAAGTTACAACACTATTTTGGTAACTTATGATGCAAATAATTAAAAAAAATCAATCTTTGAGATTTTTCTAAAGAAATTTATTTTCCATTATCATTTTATTTGATTCTCATAATCAAAATTACTCATTAGTTCAATCAATTTTTGCTCAGCGCTGTTTATAGCGTTGGCGCTACCAATAGCTCCCACAATATAACTGGCAGCGATAGGAGTAATAAATAAATCAGCATTTGCATTTGCATCTATTACAGGAACCGCTTTTTTATTAGCATCATCGCTTAATTCGCCACGAATGGCATAAGCTATCTGATTGGCATTATCGCTAATGGCAATTGCTACGGTTTCCATCAAACTAAAAGTTCGCGCTTGGTTTGAAGTTATTCTCCAGTTTACAATTGCTTTTGCCAATGCGGGAATAATTTCATCGCGTTTAGTTTGGGGACAAATTAGACAACCTCCAAAGATATTTTTTCCTTCTATCCATCCTGCACTTCGAAGTTTTGTTTCTATTTCAGGGAAAAGTTCTGGTTCTAACTTATTTGTAGAAACACAAAAGAGCGTACGAAGATCTATTGCAATATCGTAAACAAATAATCCGGTAGCTCTTTTTTGATCTTGAATAAAAGCTCTGTTGGGGAGGCTTCTTCTATTTGTTGTAAGCCATGTATCTAATTCTTCTTTTGTTAATTCTGCTCCTCGTTTTTTATTATCCAACCAATAAACCTTTACCTCGTGATGGTCAGGATATGTACTTCTATCAAAAGTCAAATTTTCGGTAGGATGTTCTATTCCACCAAGGAAAGGGTGAAGTGGACGCATAGCTGAAATAGATAACGGACTCCTTCTTTTAACAGTCATATTGCCGCTTTCGGCTTTCATATACCCTCCGAGCAACTGATCTGGAAAAGATGGGTCACAAGGAGAATGAGGTTCTTTTTGACTCGCTTTATTCTCTTTTTTGTCTATTTCCCAATTAAAGGTAATCGCAGCAAAGGGCATATCTAAAGCCTCAATAACTGAACGTTTTACTTGTTGACCACTTGAATAGGCCATTTTAATGCCAAATTGCGGGTCATAATAAAATTTTTGTCCGTCATTTACACCAAATACAGTATGTTCTGCGTGACGGATCCCTCGTACGTAAATAAATTGTGAAGTACTCATATTCTTATAATTTTAGTTATTACTTTTTAATTTCCAATATACATATTCAAACCGAATAAGTGTAACAAATAAAGGATAGTTATCTGAAGGCATTTTTAACCCTTCCTCTACCACTTTTTTAAATATCTCTGCATTTTCAGGTGTGCGTTCAAGTATTTCAGTAAGTTTATTAATAAATACACGCAAACTGTTAGCATCTCTGACATCTTGAGAAAGAGCCGAATAAACCTTTTTCCCTCTTTCTTCCATTTTCTCAAACTTCAATAATGCTTTTGCAACATTAGAAGCCAAATTTAACAATTCTGTTTTATTTAACATCGCCATAATCCAAATTTTAAATAATTTATAGTTACTATATGATTGTTCATCTGAAAATTTATAATCTTTCCCCTGTGCATACATTACGGAACCTTTGGGCATATATTCCCTTAATTTTGCCGGTTCTATTGCTTTAAGTCCGATTGTTCCTAACGAGCAAACAGTCTTAAAATTATAGAATGTCGAAAGATTCTCGATTTCTTTATCCGATAAAATTGTTGTTGGTTCATTAATAAAAAGAATATCTCGTAGTTCGTATAGTTTTTTGATTTCAGGAAGAATGATTTTAATAAACCCAAATGTTGAATTTGTTTTTTCTAGAATATACGCATTTCCGATAAAAGATTTTCTTGGATATACCTTTGAAAGAACAAATAAAAGTTTTATCCATGAAATAGTTGGTATAAAGAATCTATCTTTTTCTTTGTCTCTTTCAACAGGAGGATTATAATCCTCCATTTTATGTGTAGATTGAAATGTTGAATATACAAATTGCCCATTCCATATTTCAATCTGTTTTTCTTTAATGTTTGGTGTCTGACTTAAATATTTTCTATAAATATTCCATCCCTGAAAAATATGCCAAAGGAGATCTTTTTCGTCAAATAATATTAATCCTCCTTTAACACCAATAGACAAACCTTCCCCTATCCATGACAAATATATTTCTTCCTTGTCAATTTTTCGAAAAAGGTTTGACATCTGACCGGAAGTGACTGCTGTCATTTTATCAGCTGCATATCCCACATATGTAGAACAACTAATCTTCTCATTAGCAATATCTTTTTGTAGTCGTTCTAATCTCACCATAGATTCACATTTGTTTCCAATAACATCTTTTTGGGAAAATTTTTGATGAAAAGTAGAATTATGAACGTGCATTAAATGTTTTTTAGCATCAAAAAATATTGGAAATTGTATTTTTTCAAAAAACTCTTCTGCTGAAAGTTTTTTGCCTTCCCGCTCATTATATAATTTTAAAAACTTCTTCCCTATATAGCTTGTGTACATTATCTTATAAAAAATTATCTTGTTCGACCAATTGTAAGCCTAAAACCTTGTAATCGTCTTCCTTTTGCGGAATAACGAATGGATTTGAGCCAACATTTAACTGTTCATATTCAGACTTATACTGTACAATTGTTTTCCAATTAACGGGTATTTCCAAAGAGATGCGTTCTTCCCAATTTGTTGCCAAATATTTCTCTCTGTCTGTTTCTAAAATACAAGTAGCGCTTTCTATATCCAATGCTTTTACTAAAACGGCTTCTTTAGCGCTTGTCAATTCGCGTAAAGAATATCTATTATGTTTGTAAATCAGGTGAATATCTATTCCTTTGATTTCTATTGCAGGGAAGACGTTATCTATTTTCTCCTGCAAACTCCTCTCCTGTAATAATTCTCCATTATCGGGCAATTGCCCAAAACTTTTTCGCAAAACATCTATCTTATAGGGTAAAACATTCCCTTTGGGGGCAATTACGTGAATTGGTTTATATTTTCCAACAGTGTCTTTGTTTCGTCTGCGATTTATTCTCCCAAATCGCTGTATAAGACTATCTAATGGGGCACATTGGGTTATCATACAGTCAAAACTAATGTCAAGGCTGACCTCTACTACTTGAGTGGAAACTACCAAACATGGACATAATCCAATACCGTATTCTTCGTCATCTCCGTTAAATTCCTTTTTTAATTTCGTTTCCAAATCAACTCTGTCTTTCCGTTTGTATCGGCTATGAATAAGCATTTTAGGAACATCAGGATACAATTTTGATAATTCTTCAAAAGCGACTTGAGCCTGTTTTACTGTATTGTAAATGACCAACACTTTTTCTTTGTTTTGAAATGCCCGGTCAAGTATACTATAAACATTTTCATCTTCTATCTTATAGATTTTATGACGATTAAACGAATCCAAAATTTTATCGGGTAACTTAACTTCATAAACGTTAGTTTCTCCACCCAAAATAGCTAACAACTCATTATATAAAACAGAAGGCATCGTTGCAGTACCTATATGAATGTGGCAATCCAATCGCAGTAAGGTTTTCACGATTTCCAGTACCATTGACTGGGAAAAATCGGAATAGGTATGAATTTCATCCAAAATCACATCGCACCCCTTTACATCTAGCATTACACTCTCAAATCCGGATGTTCCGAAAATAATCGCAGCAAGTTGGTGTGGAGTAAGCACTTTCACTGAAGAGCCGACTAATGGCTGCAATATTCTTTCTTCAACATTTTTGCCAATTACTATTTGGGAGGTTGCATGTAAAAGCCTGATATCTTGATTGGGAATAGTCTTTTTCATTCGTTTCCACATTGCATTAATAGATGCCTGAAACGGCAATGTATAAAAAATCCGTCTTTTGCATCGTTTTAACAGAAAGTCTGTTTTACCTGCGCCCGTCGGGGCAACAACCAAAGTATGAGGTTTGGCATTATCAGTAGAAATTTCGGATAATGGATAGATTGGATTTTTTCGGGATAAATCAAAATAATAGCTTAAATCAGGAAGCTCAAATAAATGTTGTAGGGTTTTATCTGTTTCGAAAGAAAATGCTGAAGCAAAATGGTCAGCAGACATCAACAATCCTCTCCATGGCGACCATCCATTTTTTTTCTTTTCGCAATAGCTGACAGCATATTGTAATGCTTTCTTTGCCTCGTCAATATCTATCTTATTTTTATGATAACCAAATATATCAAGTATTTGAAGACCGTACATGCTCCATTCTTCCCAATTCTTCAAATGATTTTCTATCCAATATCGATTATTTTGATCCAAATCAAGGATTCCCCGTTCTTTGGGATCGTTTTCAATAGATTTGTGATGGGCAACAACCATATCAATCAAAGTATTCCATTCTTTTTCAGGAAAAACAGGTAAAAAAGCTAAGGAAGAAAGTTCATGACGGTGAACATAGTTGTCTTCTCGCAGTTCTACCAACGATTTGGCATTAATGGCATTCATTTTATTTTGAAAATGATCATGCGCCTTGCCTAAATCATGCAAAATAGCGCCCTTACAGGCAATTTCGAGATCAAATGAAAAGTCAAAATGTGAAGAAAATATTTTTATTGCCTGAACAACCTGTTGAGTATGTTCAAGCAAACTAACATTGCCGTAATGAATACTTTTCGCTAATATTTGATCAAGTATTTTCATTGTAAGTTTCTTATAGGATTACCAAAAACCTTAAGTTCGCCAAACATTTCCGAATAGTTATCAAAACGATTATACCCTACCTTGAAGCTATTTTCAGATGGAAAAATCAATTCAAATCCTTCTATGTCGTTAAATTCCATGCAATCCATTTTTATTATTTCTTCTGGGAAAAGTAAATCTTCGTTTCTGCAAAGACAAATAGTTTGGGTAAATGCTTTATTTGCGTCACATTCAGCATTAAATGCCAAATAAAGATTAGGATAAAGCAAAACCCCTCTGTTGATAATACCCATATTTGATTTGTAAATTCCTTTTTCACAAGTAATCACACATCCTCCTTTCGACCATGTTCGTTCTTGTTGGGAATTAATACCGCAATAATTTAATCTATGATGAACTATTTTTGATATTTCCCCTGTTTTGTACAATAATTCAGGAAATAATTTTTTCTCTATTCCTTCAATAATAGAAGGTGTAAGAAATTGCTGGCTGTAAGTTTCACTATCTCTCACCGCCGTCCAAGGCTTTATAAAACCAAATGTACCTGAATATTTTACTGTATAATACATATCTTTCATTTTTAATATATCGCCCCAAATCCGATGCCTGTTGAGTTCCCAAGACCAACATGCCATGCAAATAGCTTAGTTTCAGGTTTGCCTTCCATGATTACAGGACATTGGTTTACTCGATTATTAATCCCCTTATAATTGATAACTTTTGTCTTTGCATTATGATAAGAAAGGTCAAATTTTATTTTCAGACTTTCATCTTTCGGTAAACCTGCTAATTCCATTTTGTGTAACAGCGTTTCTTCCAAAAGACTTCCTGCATTTTCATCTTTAAATGTATAATGAATATCTTTGTTAGTTTCGGGATCCAAACGACGAACAAAAATCGGACTTGCACATAGGAACAATGTTTTATTTGTAAAATCCGGATTGTCTTCAATCGTTACATCCGTCACACTCATTCCGTAACACATTTCAGTATCACTTAAAATTGAGGATATGATTTGTTTTATATACATATCATCATAAAAACTGATGAAGAATTCTGCTCCGTACGGGTAATTCAAACCGTCTTTATCAACTTTAGCATTTAATAACCATGAAAACGAATATAATGCAGGTTTACCATGTAATTCGTTTCTTCCTATCCATTTATGCAGCGTTCCCGTCAATTTTGGCTGATAATTGAAAGGTACTAATTCTTTATTAGCTGTTGTTTTAACGTATATTCTCATTGTTATCCATTTTAATAATCTATTTATAAATGCTTTATATAGACAATATATTTTGTTATTTACAAAAATAATTTTGTCTGCAAAGATAATAAAAAAAATGAATAGAAAGTATCATTTTTCACTATTGATCGACAAAAAAATGTAACTATCTCTGAATGATAACTATCGAAAAATCCTTGTTTGATTTCGATTTTCGTTTTAAAACAGGAGACACCAGCAAAACCCTGTGTTTCCTAACGCCAACATTTTTTTATTTATGATTTTGTGATTGTCAATAAATAAAATGCTCGCAAATTATATATCATCTCAATGGATGCCGTATTATTGAAGTCAAGAGAAAACAAGGATTAATGCCGTCTCTTTTTTTGTGTGTAAATTTCCACACGTGTACGGCTAAATTTCCATGCATGAGAAAATTTACCCCCTCCAATTGTCTATTATCAATTAAAAAAAGATTTCCCATTTTACAGAGTAGCCCAAATTGAAAAGTAATAGTAAATCAAATCTGTCCCTTAACGCTTATGATTTCGTCGAAAGGGGGCTATACCTATAAATTTCTTTTTATACAGTTTATCTAATATTTATGCCTGAACACAGAGTTTTGTTGGTGACCCTATTT
>JAIROC010000497.1 GCA_031257735.1 Bacteroidales bacterium
CACCATAGAAATCAATCTTGCCAAACAAATTGATATCCTTGAACTTCGATACAATGTCAATTTCGTTATACTTTTTTGCCCGGTCGGTATAACTAATTTCGTGAAGCAGTTTGCCGTCATATACGATGTCGCTGGTATGTTCCATATTAATACCGTTGGCATGTAGCCAACATTCGCGCTTGCATACATGATAAAGATTGATGAGGGTGGCATTCATGTGCATAATTATTCCATATTTTGGTCGTCTGATTCTAGGGAAAGACCTTGAAATTCACTATATTTCATATCCAATAAATAAATATCAGAATCATTTAGTTTTTTACAAACATACTTCTCTACAATGTGTACAGGAACTTTTATTATATATTTTCTCAATAAATCATAATCATTGTGGATAATACATTCATCAAAATTACACTGCTGATAATGCTTTAATAATACTACTTCGACGGTAATATAATCGCTTTTACGAGAAGTGATTTGATGCAATTTTGCTTCGTCAATATTCAAAGTATAAATATCTTTCAGATAATCTTTCCAAATAGTAGATAGTAGATTTCTTGCATCATCCAATTCCTTAAAATAGGCATTACCCAAATTTTTTCTCGTGTAAATTGTATCAATAAGTTGTTTAAAATCTTCTTCTGCGATGTTTCCATCTTTTTCTACGGCTAATTTTAACAAGTATTCATAAGTCAACAATAAAATTTGGGGTAAATCTTTATATACATATTTTCTGTTTTTTTCCGATTCGTGTGTAATTATCACTTTTGCAAATTGCATATCCAGTATTCGTTCCTGAATTTTACCTTTGCGATTAACTCTTCCCAAACGTTGAATAATAGCGTCAATGGGTGCATTTTCCGTATAAAGCACATCAAAATCAATATCCAAACTGACTTCAACTATTTGTGTGCAAATAGCAACAAATCCACCTTCTCTATCTTTGATTCCTTCAAGTAAATTCTCTTTATATGTCTTGTCCTGCAATATAAATTGTGAATGATAAAGCATTCGATTTTCCAAAGAAATTTCATCATTCAATAAGTCAAAAATTTCTCGCGCTTTGGCTATCGTATTGCAAACCACAAGAACTTTTCTTTTGAAATTGTAATCTTCGATAATACTATCAACACATTGTTCAATCAAACAATCATATACTTCTACTCTATGTCGTTGTTTTTTATCAAATTTTTCTTCTTTTATCAACTCGTAATCAGGCAAGACTTTCTCCAACTCCTGTTTCAATATTTCCGGCAAGGAAGCACTCATCATAGCAAATTGAGTGTTGTAGGGAGCGATATATTCTATCACTTTCAATAATAACCTAAAAGTATAAGCATCATAAATATGAATTTCGTCAATAATTATTTTAGCATTAAAACTTGCTGCACCTGTGAGCACCCAATATCCCCAATTAAAAAAACTGAAGATAAGTTGATCAATAGTCGCCACAGTAATTGGTTTAAAGAATGTGCGATTATACAAATAATGGCTTCTTAATTCTTCCGGCTCTATGTCTTCTTCTTTCTCTTTCAGCACATATTGAGCTGTACTATGCGAAAGCCCGACAGTATCAACACCACCGAAAAAAAACAATATTCGTTCCCACATTTTGTTGGTTGTAACCATAGTAGGAAGTAAAAATACGATTTTCCGATTGCGATTGTTTTGAGTTGCCCATAAAACAGACGCTTCCGTTTTACCTTGCCCTGTTGGAATTTGGACAAAAATATTTTTTGAACTTGATTTTGCGGCTTGTAATTGAAACGATTCCCAAGCTATAAAATGAGGGTTTTTTTCTATCATTTTATTCGTAATGGATTGGGTATTTTCGGTTGTAGCATATTGATATGAAACAGTGTTTGACGATGCCAACCAATCGCAATAATGCAACACAGACTTGAAAAGAAGAAATACGTCACGAACTATATTGGTTTTTTCATATTTATAAGAACCTATATAATCTAAAACATTATCAAAAAACACAAAATACGGATTTTCTTTAAACGGTTTTTCAATGACATTTAATTTTTCCCAATCCGGAATATTTAATGTTTCTGCCTGTTGATTAATATTCTGATAAAAACTTTCAAAATAATCTCTTTTGGCAAATGTGAATATCATTTTTTGATAATCCTGAAACAAGTTCTTTTTTAACTTGCTATGGTGACTCGCTATTGCAAGAATTTCAGGATAAAAAGGATTCTTGTCGATTTCCTTTATTGGTTTATCTCTAATCTCATTATAAATAAAAGGGACAGAGGCTAGAGCGTGTGATTCCAATAATTTTTTTATGCCACGAACTTTATCTTGAAACCTTTCCGTTGCCTTTCCAATATCGTGAAAAGCAACAGTCATAAAAAGTCGTTTAATTAAATCAGGTTTGGGAACTAAATAATGTTCTGAAATTTTATCAATAAAAGCGTTGTTCCATTCCAAAACTTTTGGAAACCAAAACAAACAATCGTTAGTGTGTTCTATCAATGTTTTTCGGGGATTGATTTTTGCTAAAATCTCATCATATTTCATACATTAAAAAATCTGAAATGAGTGATTAAGTTCTGCATCGTAAAAACCTTTACTTTCTTTGGGTTTCACAGGTATATTATAAATAAGGTTTAATCGTTAATCGTGTGAAACAGGGATAAGTTGCCGTTGAAAAAGAGTATTGCTGCCCTAAGATTTTCAAAATTGTGATAACCCTGTGCTACACGCTGTAATTTCGCTATTTTT
>JAIROC010000513.1 GCA_031257735.1 Bacteroidales bacterium
AAAATGACATTATGAAAGCGTAATTATTCAACATGTCGATCCTGCCTGTTTGCAAAATGTATCAACTCATAATGACGAATATACGAAACGTTTGATAGTTTTCGGACAGACACTATTTATGTGTTACTATGTTTTCATGTCTATTTATTTACTTTGAAGCAAGTAAGTTGTTTATTTAGAATGTTATTACAAATGGAATGCTAACATTTATTTGTTTATAAATCATTTTACATATTCTGTATAGTGATGGATTAAAGTACTAATTTTGTACAGCATAAATTTTAAAAGATAAAAGACCGTACACTGTATCAAATTAGTGTATAGAAGAAAGAAAAAGAACATGTAGAGATGGCAAATAGACGTAGAACAACTTCTGTAATAAAAAAAGAAGCGACAAAAACAAAAACAAAGACAGGAAAGAAAAAAACATCCAATAAAAAATCATCCAAGTCTCCTTCAAAGACAAATAGGATGAGTTTGAAAGGATTGAGAAACTTTATAACCAATGAAAAGGTTCATGCGATAACGGGTATTTTTTTATTGGTTTTTACATTATTTCTTTTATTATCCTTTGTTTCTTTTTGTTTTTCGCATGAAGCAGACGATTCCATATTCAACCCAAATTTTTGGGAGACATTGAATACAGAGGATATTCCCAAAAACAGGCTGGGGATAATGGGATTGTATTTTTCATTTTTATTTATCAAACATTGGTTTGGTGTTGCCTCTTTTTGTTTTTTGTTGTTGGGATTTATTTACGGGGTTCGTCTATTGATAAAAAAATCTTTGTTACCCATTCTTCGGACGACAGTTATAGTTATGTCCATTATGATTTGGTTTTCGATGTTTTTTGCTTTTATAGCGCCCGATCAGATGTGGCTGGGAGGAGGTTTAGGCGCCCAATTACAGGAATATCTTTCGAAAAAAGTTGGGTCTCCCGGATTTATTTTGTTGATGTTGTTTTTTGCATTTGTTCTTTTGATTACCTTTGGCGGTGTACGATTTTATAAACACTTGTCGGAAATACAGGAAACTTCCGAAAAAGAACAGAACGAACAAACAATACAATCCCATGATGAACTAAAGGAAGAAATAGAAAAACCACAGCCAGAAAGAAAAATCTCAATATTGACAAGACTGTTTTCTTTTAGTAAAAAAGAGAAAAGACATAAAAGGAAACGCTCCCCCGAAACAGAATATGGAAATACATATCAAATATTGGAAGAGGAATTATTGGATACACCGATATCCAAAAAAGAAATCCAACCTTCGGAAAATACACTTGTTTCCTCGATTATTCCCGGTGAAGATATTTTTATTGAAGATAACGAAGAAAATAATGAATATCATTGTCCTCCCCTAAATGATAATGATGAAGATCCCATTAATAATGCCCCTAATGAATTAGAAGATGCAATTGCTGTCCATGAACAAAAAGACATGGATGAAGATTTATTTCAGGAAGAAGAAACAGGAGCAGAATATATGAAATTGGAACCATACGATCCAAAAGAAGATTTGCCTCATTATCGTTTTCCTGATCCCGATTTATTGGAAAACTACTCCAATACATTGCGAACCAGAGAACAGAAAGAACGAGAAATCGTGGAAAACAAATTGAAAATAAAAGAGACACTGGAAAATTATAATATCACTATTCAAAGTATTAGCGCTATTGAAGGTCCAACGATTACTTTGTACGAAATTGTACCGAGTCCGGGCATTCGTATATCTCGCATCAGGGGGTTGGAAGATGATATTGCGTTAAGTTTATCGGCTTTGGGTATTCGTATTATAGCGCCTATTCCGGGAAAAGGCACCATAGGTATTGAAGTTCCCAATGTAGCTCCGCAGGTTGTTCCTATGAAATCCGTGATTTTATCGGAGAAGTTTCAAAATACGGATAAAATGGCTTTGCCTGTGGCTATCGGAAAAACAATATCCAATGAAGTTTTTGTTTTCGATTTGGCAAAGATGCCACATGTATTGATGGCAGGAGCAACAGGGCAAGGAAAGTCTGTGGGATTAAATGCGATATTGACATCCTTATTATATAAGAAACATCCTGCGGAATTAAAGTTTATTTTGGTAGACCCCAAGAAGGTGGAATTGACGCTTTATTCAAAAATAGAACGACATTATTTAGCCAAATTACCCGAAGCGGAAGATGCTATTATTACAGATACAAAGAAAGTGGTACGTACTTTAAATTCACTGTGTAAGGAAATGGACGAACGATATGAACTGTTAAAAGCAGCTCAATGTCGAAACATTGTTGAATATAATGAAAAGTTCAAATCACGCAGACTGAACCCAGAAAAGGGACATCGGTTTTTGCCTTACATTATATTGGTTTTTGATGAGTTTGCCGACTGTATTATGACGGCAGGAAGAGAAGTAGAAACGCCTATTGCCCGATTGGCACAATTGGCACGCGCTATTGGTATTCATCTGATAATCGCTACGCAAAGACCATCTGTAAATGTTATTACGGGATTAATCAAGGCTAATTTCCCTGCGAGAATAGCTTTCAGAGTATCCTCAAAAATAGATTCCCGAACGATTTTGGATTCGGGAGGCGCTGAGAATTTGATAGGAAAAGGAGATATGCTGATTTCTACGGGCAGTATATCCAGCATACGTGTTCAGTGTGCTTTGGTGGATACTCCAGAGATTGAACGTATTTGTGATTTTATAGGAGAACAGCATGGATATACTCATGCGTTGATGCTTCCCGATGTGGAAGATGAAATGTCATCAGATCCTTCACAGGAAGTAGATGATGGCGAATTTGACGCCATGTTTGCGGAAGCGGCGCGGGAAGTCGTTAGTAAACAACAGGGATCTACCTCCTTCCTTCAACGAAAACTTAAACTTGGATACAACAGAGCAGGACGTATTATGGATCAATTGGAAAGAGAAAATATTGTTGGTCCTTCCCTTGGAAGCAAAACAAGAGACGTCCTGATTAAAGATATGGATACTTTGGAAACAGTCATCAGAGAAAAAGTTGTACATAGATAGATATTGTATGTTGATTTTTATTGTTTGACTGACAATAAAAAGAAAATATTTCTGTTGTAGTGAAATATATTTTGTGATGAAAAAGACAGGAATCCTAATTACTTTGACGTTATTTTTTACTCTTAGCTTTGCACAACAACCAACTTTGCAGACACGTAAATATCAAGACCCTGAATCAACAATCATATTGAAAGAACTGCAAAAAAAGTTGACATCCTATTCAAGTATAAGCATTGATTTTACTTTCCGTTCGGAGAAAAATGAGAAATTTATCGACGAAATAACAGGTTCTACATATCTTAAAGGAAATAAATATATGCTTAAAACCCAACAACAGCATATCTTTTGCGACGGAACAAATATATGGAGTTATTTACCGGAACAAAAGGAAGTAACCGTATCTTTGTATGAAGAAGATGATGATGACCAAATGATGAATCCATTGAAAATAATACAAAACTATGAAAAGTATTATAAATCGGATTTCATACGGGAAGTTATGGAGAAAGGAACTTTAATTCAAGTAATAGACCTTACCCCCTTAACAGCAAGTTCGTATTACAAGGTGCGGTTAATTTTAGACAAAAATAAAAAACAACTTATGCGTTTTGTCGTTCATGAAAAAGACGGGCTACAATATACGTATGCTGTCAATAAATTTGAGGTTAATCAAAATCTGTCGGATAGTCAATTTTCATTTGATACTGCAAAATATCCGGGAGTGGAAGTGATAGATATTAGATAGAGAAAAAATGCATCAGTGCAACAGAAAATTCATTCATAGAAAAGGGTTACGATTTGTATTTTGCTTGTGGATAATGGTATTTTCTTTTGTATTTGTTGGCTGTTTCCCTGAACGTAAATTAAAGGAAACAGAATTTTTATTAATCAAAAATAAAATTGTTGCCGATAAGGAAAAAGATATCCCCACAAGCGACATGGTCTATACTGTTCGTCCACGAGTAAATAAACGTACTTTTGGAATGTTTTTATGGAATGTAGGGATTTATCAAGCAATGATCCCAAAAGAAAAACCAAAGTATGAACAGTTCAAACGAAAAATGCGTAACACTATCGGAAAATATCCTGTATTAATGGATACCGTAACCAATGACTATTATGCAGCCCAATGGGATAAACTTCGATTATGGACGCAAAAAAACTTTGGAAGTCCGCCTGTTTTATTGGACTCTGCATTAATCAATTATTCTTTAGCGCAAATCAAATTGACGATGCTGAACATCGGATATTTTGATGCGGAAATAAACTATCAAGTAAAGATTAAAGGTAAACGGGCGAAGGTTTTTTATTATATCACCTCTGGAGACCCCTATCGAATAAACCAAATAACCTATCAACTTCCTGATAATATTGCTGATTATGTATATCAGGATACTGCTCGCGCACAAATACAACGGGGAGATATTTTTACAGTGGAAAATATGGAAAACCGACGAAGCGAAATTGCAGAGCGACTTTTAAATGATGGTTACTATAATTTTTCCAAAGATTATATTCGGTATGAAGTAGATACTAATTTGGATGGACAAATGTTAAATTTGAAACTTATCATTTCAAATCCATATTATAGAATCGATGATACAACACTTGTGGAAGGAAAGCATCGGCGTTACATTGTAAATACGATAAATATTATTTCTAATTTTTCCAATTGGGATGATTTTCTGTCTATGGATACGATGCAATATATGGAAGTCATCAAGAGAAATCAGGATACAAATTATTATACTGTATATTATATGCCCAATCAGGGGGATTATCGTCCTTCGGCTTTGGTTTATCCTGTCTTTTTTTCTCCTGGGGACATGTATTCAAGTCGTTTATCTCGGAATACATACGATCGTTATTCCGAGATGTATAATTTCAGTTTTATCAAAGTGTCTTATACTGAGGAAGAAGACAGTAAACGGAATTTTACAAAGGATACAGGTTATCTGAATTGTCAAATCCAATTGACTAAATTAAAAAAACGTTCATTGGGATTTGATTTATCGGCAAAAAACTCTGGCGGAATATTTGGGGTGGCAGGCGAATTATCTTATCGGAACAGAAATTTGTTTAAGGCGGCAGAAATTTTTACCTTTTCTTTAAAATATACACAGGAGTTACGGATAGATTCTTCCAAAGCGAATTTTCAAAATTTCGGATTAGGGGGTAATCTTATGCTTGAATTTCCGCGTTTTCTTTTTCCCATTAAACAACAAAACATTCCCAAAGCATTTAGACCCAGAACTTGGATGGGGCTTAGTGGAGATTATTTAAGACAACAGTATTATTCGCGATTGCTTACCAATTTTACTTTTACGTATGAATGGAATGAACGAAAACCGGGAAAGCGTATACATCATTCCTTGTCGGTTTTGGATTTCAGTTTGATAAAAATGTACAGAGACAGTCTTTTTGATGCGTCTATTGTTCAATATGCGTTTAGTCAGCGAATTTTGGAGAAATATAAAGACCACTTTTTATTAGGAAGCAATTACAGCATAACCTTACAGGGCGCTCATCGTTATGTCTTTCGGGCGCGATTTGATATGTACGGAAATTTATTGTACGCTACCATGAAAGCTTTTGGAAAGGTAACTGATAAATATAAAAATACATACGATCAATATGCTATTTGGAGAATACCTTTTGCAAGCGGAATTACAATGGATTTTGATTTCACATATAATATACTCCAAAAGAAAAAATCTTCTTTGGTCTATCATCTTACTTTTGGAGTAGGATTTAGCGCCATGAATTCTTCTGTATTACCCTTTGAAAAAAGTTTTTATTTAGGCGGTTCAAACAGTATGAGGGCTTGGCGATTAAGGATGCTCGGACCTGGTTCTTATGCAGATTCCAATACCTCGGTGATTGCTGCGGAAAGAATTGGAGATATTAAATTTGAAACAAACTTGGAATATAGAGTTCCTGTTTATAAAGTACTACATATTGGTTTGTTTGTTGACGCAGGAAATATTTGGTTAATGAGAAAAAATGATATATTTCCTAATGGTGAGTTTGCTTTTAATCGTTTTTTTAAGGAGATTGCCCTTGACGCAGGTATTGGATTAAGGATAGATTTATCTTTTTTTGTCATTCGGTTGGATTATGCCTTGAAAATTCATGACCCGGGAAGAACCGACAATACATGGACTTTCATCAATTGGCGTAATTTTAAATCATTTTCAAACGATGGAACATTTGTCCTTGGAATAGGATATCCTTTTTAAGTTATGGGTTATGGGTTATGAGTTATGAGTTAGGCTGACGCAAACTAAAATAATTAGTGTCTGTCTATAAAGTAAGCATAACGCCGTCATTGCGAGCGCAGCGAAGCACCCGTAAGAGCAGCGGAGCTAATCCCTAACCAAAGAACGCATTGATTGTTAGGGATTAGCTCCGCTGCTCTTACGGGTGCCACGTCGCTGCGC
>JAIROC010000522.1 GCA_031257735.1 Bacteroidales bacterium
TATCGTTTTGTAAAAAAATAACAGAAAAAGACCGATTAATCAATTATTTCTGCTATATTTGCAAACTTGAATTAAGTGATAAATATTTTTGTAAGAGATTAATTAATAGACAAAAAAGAAATGCGAAACAAAGGATTTATATTGTTTTTTGCAATTACATTTGCAATAATTTGTATTTACTCTCTATCGTTTACAATATGTACCCGTAGAGTAGAAAATAAAGCTCGTGAATATGCACAGAATGATCCCACGAGAGAAGAATTGAGAGAAAAAGCTAATGGAGACGCTTTTATGGAGACGTATTTATTAGACTCCTCCTATAAAGCAAGAGAAACAGAATATCTGAATCTTATGTCCGATTCTGTTGTGTATAATTTGCTGGTCGCAAAGTGGACGTACCAGGAATGTAAGGAATTGGAATTAAATTTAGGGCTGGACTTAAAGGGCGGAATGAATGTGATGCTTGAAATTTCTGTTACGGATATTATGAAATCATTGGCAGGTAATGGCGCTAATGATTCGCTATTTATCCGTACCATGAACCTCGCTCTTGAAAAACAAAAAAAGTCTCAAGCAGATTTCGTTACTCTTTTTGATCAGTCATTTCGGGAAGTAGCTCCCGAAAATGCACGTTTGGCAACAATTTTCCGTAATCTTTCTTTAAAGGAAGGGAAAAATTCAAATGCAGACGTGATACAGGCTCTTCGTGAAGAAACAGAAGCTGCTTTTGATAATACGTTTAGAATATTGCGTACCCGTATTGATAAATTTGGGGTAGCTCAACCGAATATTCAACGTCTGGCTCAATCAGGAAGAATTATGATTGAACTGCCGGGAGTAAAAGAACCTGAACGTGTTCGAAAATTATTGCAAGGAACGGCAAATCTTGAATTCTGGAAAACATACGAGTTTTCAGAAATTCAAGATGTCTTTATTCAGGCAAATGATAGAATTGCAGAATATAATAAAGCAATAAAAGATACTACTACCGTTACAGAAGATACCGCACAGGTAATTCCCGAAAATGAAATGCTTGTTGAGGAAGATACTGCATCAACACAGGAAGGCTTGCCCGAAATAACAGAAGAGATGGAAGATTCCTCCGATGTCGAAATGACAGAACAGGAATTTAAAGAACAAAATCCGTTGTTTACAAAATTTGAATTAAATCGTCAGCCGTCGCCAGAAACAGGAAAATATGGTCCTCTTGTAGGATATTGTTTGGGAAAAGATACTGCCGAAATAAATCGAATGTTGGGTTTGGATATTGTCAAAAATCTGTTTCCTTTGGATTTGGTATTATGCTGGCACGCTAAGACAGGAAAAGATAAAAGCTCCGTTTATCAGTTAATCGCATTAAAAAAGTCTGGAAATAAAGAATCAGATGCCGTTTTGGATGGAAAAGTTATTGTTGATGCAAGTCAGGATTTTAATGATAGATCCGGCAATGAAATCAGCATGAGTATGAACAGAGAAGGAGCAACTAAATGGAAAAAAATTACGGAAGATAATCTTGGAAACAGTATTGCCATCGTACTTGACAATTTAGTATACTCTTTTCCTACTGTAAATAGTATTATTCCCAATGGTCGTTCTTCTATTACGGGAGCTTTTAGTTTGGAAGAAGCAAAGGATTTGGCAAATTTACTCAAAGCAGGTAAACTTCCTGCTCCTGCTATTATTGTTTCCGAAGAAATAGTGGGACCTACTTTAGGAAAAGAATCTATTAATTCAAGTATGCTATCCTTTTTGATAGCTTTTGTATTAGTTCTTTTCTATATGTTTTTCTTTTATAATAGAGGCGGCTTGGTTGCTGGATTTGCTCTTTTGATAAATATCGTATTTATTATGGGAACATTAGCGTCCTTGGGGGCTGTATTAACGCTTCCCGGTATTGCAGGGATAGTGCTTACTTTAGGGATGGCGGTAGATGCTAATGTAATTATTTATGAACGTATAAAAGAAGAACTTCGGTCAGGAAAGGCATTGCGTTTATCCATAGCCGATGGATATAAAGCGGCGTATTCTGCTATTATTGACGGTAACGTAACTACTATTATAACGGGGATTATTCTTTATGTTTTTGGTTCTGGTCCTGTACAGGGATTTGCTACTACCTTAATTATAGGTCTACTTACTTCCTTATTTACTGCCATTTTTATTTCACGACTTGTGTTTAATTGGGCTTTGAGTAAAAATATGGTAATCAATTATGGCAATCAAATTACCATGAACGCATTCGCCAACACAAAAATAGATTTTCTTTCAAAAAGAAAGCTATTTTACGGCGCTTCGATATTCGTTATACTTGTAGGCGCTGTATCTTTATTGACCAAGGGCATGGATATGGGTATTGATTTTGCAGGAGGACGCAGTTATACTGTTCGTTTTGATAAACCTGTCTCTGTAAATGAACTGCGAAACTCTTTAACGCAACAGTTTAATGGCATCGCTCCTGAAGTAAAAACATTTGGGTCGGATAATCAAATAAAAATTACAACAAAATGGAGAATTGACGAGAATAACATTGAGGTAGATTCTTTGGCTGAAGTAAAGCTGTACGAAGGACTTAAACCCTTTTTTGGAACAGCAGTAACAAGAGAAGATTTTAGCGTGCAAAATCAAAACGTAGGATTGATAAGTTCGCAAAAGGTAGGAGCAACCGTATCGCGAGACATGAAACGTGATGCCTTTTTGGCGGTAATTTTTTCTTTGATTGCCATCTTTGTATATATTGCCATTCGTTTCCGTAATTGGCAGTATGGTTTAGGAGGGGTTGTTTCTTTGTTGAATGTTGCTTTGTTTACGATAGGGTTATTTTCTCTCTTTTCGGGAATATTACCATTTACAATGGAAGTTGATCAATCATTTATTGCGGCGGTACTAACGATTATTGGTTACGCAATCAATGATGGAGTGGTTATTTTCGACAGAATAAGGGAAAATCGTCAGCTATATCCAAAACGGGATTTGAAAGAAATTATGAACAGCGCGCTTAATTCAACATTAGGACGAACTATTAATACAACAGGGACAACTTTGGTTGTGTTATTAGCCATTTTCTTGTTTGGGGGGACTGTTATTCGCGGTTTTGTGTTTGCGTTGTTAATTGGAATTGCTTATGGCGCATATTCTTCTATTTGTATTGGCGCTTCGCTTGTATTTGATACAAGTAAGAAAAAGAATCTTCAACAACTGAAAGAGAAAGAAAAAAAATAAAAAGAAATAAAAGTTTTCATGATAAGTTGAAAATCGGGTAATGTAATTATCCGATTTTTTTTTAGGTTCTCGAAAAACAAGAAGGCACAAAAGAGGTGAATAATCGTTTTGATTCTCAAAAACACAAATGCAATGACGGCGTTATGTCGACTATAAAGACAGACACTAATTAGTGTCTGTCTTTATAGTACAATTATGAATTATGAATTATGAATTATGCTGACGCACGAAACCGCTTAATCAGTGTCATCATTGCGAAGGAAAAATGTCCCGTTAGGGACAAAATGTTGGTAGAAAATACAGCAGCTATTCGCCTCTTGAGCGCGCCGTCAGGTGTGCCATGTAAGATATTATCAGGTTGATTTACATTCTGTCCCTAACGGGACAGGAAAGAAAGGCGGGTATTCATCAGTTTCTACCAACATTTTGTCCCTACGGGACAGGACGCCTATCTCAATAGCGCCTCATTGGGGAATAGTGAACATTATCTGGAAATATTCCGACTATATAGACAGACACTAGTTAGGCGTTAGGATCATGCAAACTAAAATAACTCATAACCCATAACTATATTCAGTTTTCAATTAAAAAAGGGCTGCTCATTACTGAGCAGCCCAAGCTGAAAAAGTTTAATTAATCAATAAAAATAAACAACAACATATCAATTAACGCTCATGCGTTTAACAAGGCGCTGTCCTTTGTATTCGATGGAATAGAAGTAAACACCAGCGGAAAATCTATTTGTATTTAGTTCAATGCTATGAATGCCGCGTGTTACTTCTATACTTTGAGAATGTAACAATTGTCCGCTAATACTGTGTACATAGAATATTACCCTTCCTGCTTCTGGTATATTATAATCTATACGTGTCATATTGTTAGCAGGGTTAGGAATATTTTGTTCCAGTGTGAAAGTATTTAGTTTTTCTATTGAAACTATGTCAATATTATTCGTATCAGCGGGTACTGTTTCTCGTTTAGCAATGATTGTATCATTTTTAGGATAAAGGTCATTGCTGCTTACGAAAATCCGTATAAAGTACAATGAATCTTCAGGAACAGTATACTTTTCTATGAAGGTATATGATACGGTATCAGAGGGTACAATTTCAGAAACAGTACCGATAAGCGTATTAAGTATCTGTCCATTTTCGTTTTCAATCTGCGCTCTAACAGGTACATTAGCAAATGGGGCTATTTTATCTGTATTTATAACAGTAACACTTAACGTTTGTGTTGTTTTCACCGTATCTTTTTTGTTTGGCAAAGGACTAATAATTTCTCCCATAGACAAATTGTGCAAATCCACACATTCGTTTGTGACATTTGTAATATTTATACCTGCAGAATCACAGCCTACGTATGCAAATATCTGTACCAAATAGTCTTCTTCGGGAACAGTATACGTATTCTTTAAGGTATATTGAATACTGCTGCCTACAGCCAAGTCTATTGTTTCGGGATTTCTTACTGGTTCTGTAAAGTTTTCCCCTACAGTTAAACGCAAGATCAGTTCTATACCTGTCAAATCTATATTTCCCGTATTTTTAAGAATGATCTCCTGTGTTGCCTGTATTCCTGTTTCGAAGCAGCTTACGCCTCCTGTCGAAGACAATACCGTTAACTCTAATTGGGGATGAATATCTATTAAATATGTCTTTATATCGTTTGACGGGTTGTTATCTACAGGAGTTGTCAGATAGGCTTTAATTTCCGAAACGCCAGTTAAATCGACATCATGGGCGATGGTAAAGGTATCTGAAGCATTCCCTTCTAAAGTTTCGGTCAATGGATAATAGTAATAGGCAGGTGGTTGACTTCCTATCTCTACGACTAATGTATCTTTTATCGCTGTGAAGTCAATCGCCTGATTAGCTACTGTAGACAAAACTACCTGAATATTTCTATTTGTCAAATTACAAACAGCTTCCTTGGGTGATATGATTATTTCAGACACTTCCAGGTCAGGGATGGAGGTAATTGTTACATGTCCCAAGTATTGGGCTGACAGATCATGTCCATTCATTGATTCAAACTCTATTAACACACACTGTCCATTTGTGAAGGGATTAAGATCAATTGTATCTGCTCGCCAACCGTGGACAGAACTTTTTTTGTATAAGGTTCTAACAACAGTAGGAACGTCATCCATAATCACTCTTATAATGGTATAGGTATTATCTCTATCAAGGTTTGTTGTATCGTAATAGTACCAATATATCATTTTCGGGTCTACAGATCGGTACAAATCAAGATGACGAATTGTCAATTTTGCCATTGAACCGCGTTTCCCTGCATATCGGAGCATGCCATTGCTGGAAGATGGAGGTAATATTTTCCCTGTTGTATCTGTATAGGGTTCCCAGGTATTTGTCCCTCCGTGAGGAACAAGGCAAACAGGAACAAACTGATGAGGTATTTCACTTCCGCTAAAATCTTCATCTATCGGCAAGCCTATTCTACCAGATACAAATTTATATACTAATGTATCATCATAAGGTACATTATCTATTGAACTCTTTACCCATACTTTAATATCGTATACGCCGGGGTATCTTACCAGCAGGGCGGGCATCAGTAATACCGTATCCATTTTACCGGACTCTAAGGTTCCCGTATTTTTTATGATATATGCCGAATCTTTTGTCCCTAACGGATTAATAACTTCTACGCCTAAGGCGATGAAATTCTGTATAAAGTTATAATTATCCGTTCCCAGATTCCTGATGATTGCCTGTACCAACGAATAATTTGGCGTACATAGATCATTGGGATCATTGACGGGAGTAAGCATATTCATGATTGTCAAATTATGTCCCGAATAAGGCGTTGAAGAGGCAGTATACTGTATATATACAGAATCTTCAACGGTGGTTGTTATTCCGGTTGTATCTGTAACGGTTATAGAATAAACCACGTTAGCGCCATAGTATTGCTGTGGTACACTTGCTTTCCAAACACCATTAGATAAGGTCATCAATATTGAACTGTTGATGGTATAGTTACCATTTACAACGGTTCGGAGCTTTAATTGAGGCGCGGGGATAACAGACACGCCGCTACCCGTACGAATTACTGCATTTACTTCAAACGTAAGGTTATTAATGGTATCGGCTACAAAAGGCGCTACAAATTCTACTAATGGCTTTTTGGTTGCTACTGTCGTCAGGGTATCCTTACGTTGATCCATATCCAAATCATGATTAACGCTGTCCACCCATACGACGATATTGTATGTAGTTGTACTGTTATCTACGGTAAAGGAGCCGACGGTAACATTTGTCTGTCCGGCGAATGGTACTGGCGCTGTTGGCGTCCATGGAAAGGGTGTTTGTATTTGTCCGTTCAAACTCCAGCCGAAGACGGCATTTTGCAGTGGTGCATTACCATAATTTTGCACTTCTACTGTTAGCGACACTGTTTGATTTTCGACTACTTCCGGATTGAAGGTTACAAATTGATTCAGCGACAAATCCCGCGAAACGGGAATGATTTGATATGCGCCCATGGTTGCCTGTCCGGTGCGAGGTTTTCCTGCTATATCTGTTGGTACATTCGATAAGATCGGGCAATTCAGACCGGTATTGTTTGCCGTCAAATCAGTGTTTATGTTAATGTTTACATAATTCACGTCTGTCGATACTGTATTTTGCATACTTGGATGACCTTGTAGAAGGGTAGAATAAGATGCCGTTGAATGATAAAAATTGCTGTAATCAATATCATATCGGTATCCCCCATTGGACAGGAACTTACTACCAACTACTACATTAAAAAAGTATCCACTTGATGACTTCATTATAAAAATGTTGTTTCTAGAAAAAGTACTGCTGCCGTCCACCGCTTCAAAATAGAATCCCCTACTATTTGAAGCTACAGTATAATAGGAATTGTGGTGTATATCCGACTCTACCCAATCATGATACATAAACAAACTGCCTTGAGATGATGACAAATGTATTACTTCATTATTGGCAATCAAGGTTCTTTTTGTTGTATTGTAATGGTTAAAACGCCTCAAATGAAAATACTCTGCCTCTTGAGTTGCATTAATCACCCTGTTTCCGATAACATCTCCATTGCTATAGTGAAGGTGGAAGGCATCCCACCTGGTTGATGGATAATTTGAAGTTCTTGTCTTTAAAGTATTACCTGTTATATGCAGAAATTCGGCATGTTCTACAAACAGACCAAAGGCATAGTTATTTATGACTGTATTACTGTCAAATATCATATTTTTGCTGTATGGAGATGTCTCGGTACTTGCTGCGTTATCACCCACGAAATAGAAGCCAGAATGTCCGCCATTCAAAACATTGTTGATAATAAAAAGACTGTCCATAAGTCCTACGCCACCGCCTTTATAAATAGGCGCTATCGTACTTGATGTTGTCGTCGGACTGACCAACAGTTTACAATCACGAATAAGAATATTGGTACATGTAGCCGTAAACTGAATTGCGTGAGTAGTTACGGATGCTCTATTAACGGTTATTTTCTCTATGGTAATATCTCTGCTATTACCAAGAGTGATACCTACGCCAGAGGACGGTTGAATAATAACGCTGTCGGCATTGTTATCAAGCGAAGTGATAGTTAAGCGATGACCTCTCGTATAAGCCGTCAGACCGGTTAAGTCTATACTTTCCGTATAAGTACCTTTCAGTTGAAGTATTAGATCACCTGTTAATGCACATTCTTTTATGGCTGTTATGGCATTTGCCATGGAAGTAAAGGTGCCTCCCGTACCAACAATTTGATTTCCGCTCAAGTTGCCAGAGCATCCCAATATTTTTACTGATGCGGTATCATCCGTTTTAACAGCATCGTCAACATCATTTGGATTCTTTACCCATACGACGATTGTATCAAGCTGTCCCAATTGGGTTGCCGTATAATATCCTAAGCGTATCGTATCGGTAAATTCTTCCGGCAAATTACCTGTCCATGTATATGGTTGTTGTGGAACGTCATCTATTGTCCATTCTACGGTACACTTTGTCAAATTATCTATTCCTTTATTAACAATTCGGACTCTAACAGGTTCCATTTGACTTGCTGCTACACTGATGGATGGTGATTCTATGCCTACAAGCGCTACGGATGACAATTCCTGCCCGCTACTGGATGACCTTCTTAGATAGAAATCTTTGGCTATCACTATTAGATTTCCCACTATGTCCGTCATTGTTATAGAATATGATATATCGCTGCCATACTGGGTTTGTGGAATTGTTGTTCGCCACAAATTGTTAGGGGCATCGAAAGTCATGAGAAGCGAATCTATCGTTGGTACGCCTCCATAAATTGTAGCTACTTTGAGAAATACAGGTCCTATTGTTACTCCTGTCAGCGAGCTGATACGGGCGCTTATGGCAAAAGGTCCTGTACTACGTACCGTGTCTGAGGGAGCATCAACAAACATCATAGAGATATCGGTAGTACCGTGAACGACTTTAGTCAATGTATTATCTATCTCCATGCTATCTGTTTGTCCATTGGGTAACTCAATCCAAACTTTTATTATATCTGCTCCGTTTACTGTTGGCGGATAATCAATAAGTTTAACTGTGTCATTCATATCCCAGGGTAAGCCACCGGTTTTTGTCCATGGATACGAATATTCTGTACCTCCGTTTATTGTATACTTAATGGTAGCCAAATTCAAATCCTGTCTTCCTTTATTTTTAATGACAACCTTCAATGGAACCATTGTTGTTGGAGATACTGCTATGGTATCACTTACATCAATAGCATGCAGGGCGACGGAATGAGCATAAATAATATTCATAAAATGAAATCGGGCATTGGGGCGATCCGTATGTGGATTTCCGGGTAAGGAATAAATATCGGCAGCAGATGATGTAGTATGTGCATCCGCAACAGAATTATAACTGGTACTGTGGTGCAGAAAAGTAAATCCACCGGGAGTAGTTCCATGCAAGTTTTCCCAATGAATCTGCAAATTCTTACCTGCTGACAGATAGAAAGGTTGAATAAAATCAAATCTGCTCCAACCGGGAACTATTGTAAATGTTCCGTCCAACACATGAGTTGCTGATATGGATACAGGATCAATGTATCCCGGTACTACAGTCGTATTTGTTGTTCCTTCCAGAAAACATTTTTGATTATTGAGTGTAAGACTTCCGCTTGTTGCGGAGCTTTGCCATTCTATAGCAACAATCATCGCGCCTGTGGTAGTTGTTCCCAAATCGGAAGACAGATAGAGATTTCGTGTCCATGCGTATGGATCACAATGACAGGTAGGCGTCCAGCAACTGGTAGCGCTTGTTGCTCCGGATACTTCTACAAAGGAAGACAATCCGGAAGCTGGCGGTATAGCCACTGTATAGCTTTCAGAGATAGTTTTATTATTTCCGATAGCATCCGTTCCTGTAATAGAATAAGATACTGTTGTACCGGCGGGAAACTGTGGGAATGTTCCCGTCCAAATAGAATCTCCCGCTACGTTCGTCATTAACATGGAATCAAGAACAGAAACACTATTCCCCGTTACCGTATACACCAAATAAGGCTGAACTATAGGATGTGATGTTCTTGTTGCTACCTTTGCTTTAATTTCATAAGGTCCTGTTTTATAAACCGTACCCTGTACAGGAGAAATCCATTCTATTGCAGGAGGATATACTTCATAGACGGAGGCATCCAATCGGAAATTGTCAATCAGCCATCCGAAATTTGCCTGTGAGCCATCTTTGGTACCATGAATAATCAGAAAGCGAAACTGTATTGTTGCCCTTTGCGCTTCAACACTCAAATCAAAACTTTCTTCTTTCCATTGGGAGTTCTGATACGGAGGCATCGACAGGGTATTCCAATCCGAATAACTTGCATTGTTGAACACGCCTTTGGGGTTAAAGTTGTTAGCTTTTCCCTGGTAAGCGGTGATAGGAAGTGAATCCCAGGCGCCCATACCGCCTCCCATACTTGTTCGATATTGTATTTTGACAATATCATCGGGTGAAACCATACAGATATGGTCAAAGCGTAAATATACATAGTTATATATACCACAATCAAAAGTTATTGTTTCCAGTATATTGGTATCTCCTACCGTATTGGGTATTTGTCCCAAATACGATTTGGGTAGCGAAGACGGTGAGGCATGATTTATTGAACTCCATAGTCCTACGCCTTTCGCACTAAAACTTACTGTGCCATCAAAATTTTCTGTCCAATTTTGGATTGCTTGTTGGGAATACGTAATGGCGCATACGATCATTCCCAAAGCTATAATAAAAAATCTTTTCATGTTACTTTTTAATTTAGTTATGAATTATGAATTTAATTATGAATTATGAATTAGGCTGACGCTTCAACAATGAGCTAACGCAATTCATAATTCATAATTCATAATTCATAATTCGTTTGTTAATTGTTAATTGTTAATTTCTTCACTCGTTTTTGTCCTTTATATTCTATGGAATAGAAATAAATACCGGCGGCAAACATAGCTGTATTCAGTTCTATCGTATGGGTACCGCGTGGAGTACTTATTTTTTCTGCATATAGTAATTGCCCGTTAACGCTATGAACATAGAACATGACATCATCTGCTGTTGGGATGCTGTAATCTATACGCGTACTGTTGTTAGCGGGGTTAGGTATATTTTGTTCAAGGCTAAAGCCAGACAAATTTCCATGATAGGCTATACCTACATTTGTATCTGCCGGTATTGACTGTCCCTGAACAAAAAGCGTATCATTTTCCGTATACAAATCACCACTGCTTATGTAAACCCGTACAATATACAGGGAATCGCTGGGGACTGTATACTTTTCGCTGAAAGTAAATGCAGGACTTGCTGAAGGCTCAACACGTGGAAGTACTTCGGTAATTGTCTGCAAAACTTGTCCCTGTTTACTTTCGACAAGCGCTGTGATGTCTACATTCTCGAATGCGTTAAGCACATCCGTATTCTGCAGGGTAACGCTTATCTGCTGTGTCGTTCCCATGGTATCTATTTGATTGTCCAACGGACTATCTATACTGATAAGAGAAAGATTGTGCAAATCCACACATTCTCCTGCAGCATGGATGACGTCTACTCTTCCGGGAGCGCATTCAAGCCACGCTATTACCTTCACCGTATAATCTTCTTCTGGAACAATATAGCTGCTTGCAAAGTCATACAAAAGCGTACTGTCTTTCAATAAATCAACTGTTCCCGGTTCGTTTACTGTGTCGGTAAAATTATCTCCCGCGGTCAGTATCAATTGCATTTTGATACCGAACAAATCCATATCTCCGCTGTTTTTCAGAGCAACTCTTTGATATACCGATATTCCTTTTTTATAACAGCTGCCGTTTCCTGTGGCAGAAATTACTGTCAACTCCAGCTCGGGATTATAATCTAATTCTCGGAAAGCCGTATCATTGTCGGAATAATTATCTACGGGAGCAGTCAAATAGACCTTGATATCGGTAACCGTTGTTAAATCGATACCTGTTGCAACTGTAACTGTATCCATTGAATTACCTGCTATGGCATCCTGTAAGATATACGGAGTTATTTGCATACCCGGTATTTCTACTGCAATACTTGTCGGATTATTGACAAAATCCATGCCTTGATTGGCGGTCGTTCTCAAAACTACCTGTATGTCCTTATTGTCCATATCGCAAGCTGTCATTTCAGGCGATATCAGTATGTCAAATACTTCCAAATCCGGCGTTGAGGTAATTTGCAGATGAGACATGTATTGAGAAGACAAATCATATTTGTTCATGGATTCAAATTCTATCAATACGCATTCTCCGTCTTTATAAGGATTTAAATTAACCGTATGAAGATGCCATCCATAACCGTAAGTATCATCTTTTTTCAACAGATTCAAGACGATCGCAGGAACATAATCCTTAACGATACGTATTTCGGTATAAGAATCATCCAGCGGATTGGCGGTAGAATCATAGTAGTACCAAAATTCTAATTTAGGGTCTACTGAACCGGACAAGTCAAGCTGACGTACGGTTAATTTTGTCATCGCGCCTCTTTTTCCATTGCCGGCATATCTTATAATCATCCCGCTACCTTCCGGAGGTACTATTTTCCCGTCAGTATCGGTATACGGCATCCATACATTGGTCTCTACCTTAGGATTTACTGCTTCACTTGCAAACTGTTCTATCGGAATTATTCCACTGCTGAAATCTTCGTCTATCGGCAATGATATTCTTCCCGATATATATTCATATATCAGCGTATCGTCATAAGG
>JAIROC010000079.1 GCA_031257735.1 Bacteroidales bacterium
ATTGCCATGTTTTTAATTCTATTTTTAGCAATATTAAAATAATTATCGTCAATTTCTATTCCAATAAATTTTCTTGCCAGTTTTTTAGCGACTGCCCCTGTTGTGCCGCTTCCCATAAACGGGTCTAAAACAGTGTCGCCAATTCTGCTGCCCAATAATATAATACGCTCCAATAATGTCTCTGGTTTTTCCGTTGGATGTTCCGTCAAGTGCCTTTCCGCTGGAATTTCTCATAGATTTTTCATCTGTTTCCCGCCGTTTAATTCTTTCGCCGTATCATAATCAAAAAAATAATTTTTAGTCTTGCTGTCAAGCCATATTAATTCCGTTGATGGCGCAAGCCGATTTTTAGATAGTAATGGCGTTGCATTACGCTTAAACCAAATAATATCATTGATAATCCAATAATCAAGTTCTTTTAATAAAACGCCAACGGACGGGTGATTATGCAATATTCCCGAAACCCATAATGTTCCGGTATCGGATAAAACCCTTTTACATTCGCTTAACCATGACCGGTTAAATGCGTAAATATCATCTATCATGTCCCATTTACCCTTATCACAGGCTACAGGCTTCCTATTTTTTACGGTGAGAAAACCTGCCCCTGATAAATTATAGGGAGGGTCGGCAAAAATCATATCAATACTTTTATCTGGAATGCCTTAATTAAGAGTAAAGACATCACCATACCGTAGACTTATGCTGTTTTCTTGATCTTTAATTTCAAACGCTCATTTGCGACAATAATATATCGCTCATTTTTTTCGATGCCTATCCATTTACGATTTAGTTGTTCCGTTATTTTTCCGGTTGTTCCTGTCCCGAAAAACGGGGCAAGCACAATATCATTTTCATTTGACGATGCTCTGATAATTAACTCCAATAATTTTTCCGGCTTTTGCGTTGGGTGAACTGCCCGACCATCCACACCTTTTATGCGTTCTTGCCCCTGCACAATCGGTATTTCTATAAAATCAAAAAAGCCCCGCATTTGTTTATCATTTCCTTCCTCGTAATTAAACCCTCAATTTTTACCTTTCACAAATCAGTAGATAAATTCCGTGGAATGGGTAAATATTCCGTTGCATCAATTCTGGTATATGAAGTTTCCTTCTTCGTCAATTTCTTCATCAATAAGCATATCATTAAACAATGTTTCTGGACTTTGCCAATCAACAGTGGTGAATAAATACCGCGCCAATTTTTCATTGCCTTTTGCGATTCTTATAAAATCAGCATAGGTATACCGTGTGTCAACTAATTCAGGGATATAACACACCTTGTCCGTTTTGTTTGCAAATGCGTCATAATCCATGTAAAAGAAGCCCTGTCCGGCGAAATCCTTGATATACTCGCCGGAGTCCGCGTTGTAACATCCAACTGTTTTTTCAACGGCCCGCATAGTTTTCCGCCTTTTCCGTTAATGCGTAAAGCCCTTTGCCGGTTCGTTTGAACAGACTCATGCCGTCTTTGTGTTTGCTGTTAAATTCGTGTTTATTGAGTTCGCCGCGTATCGTATTGTTTATCGTGTCCATTTTCATTTTCAAACCCTGTACGGCTATTCTTTTCGGCATTTCTTTATACAAAGTATCAACCAAAACTTCCTGTATGCCTTTTTGGTTCTGTTCTTTTATAAATTCGATAATTATTTTTTTTAATGACGGTACTGTTCCCGGCAGTTTTGCCTCTTCGTCTTTCAAAAGTTGCAGTTCATTTTGCATTGCTTTTCCGGTCATGTCTTCCGTTTTTTCAATTTTCTTTTTGATGTTGCCATAGCGAAATATATAATCTTTACTGGGAGTAAACACGCTGTCAGTGTATTTTATTTCGTTATAGATGGCTTCCAACTGCGAATAATATTTGGGCGTGTCCTCACGGAAAATGCTGTTGACCTCGAAATTGGATGTGAGACCGCCGCCAGTAAGATTGGAGGAACCGATTATCGAAGTGTACTTTGTATTACGGGACAACGCCGTTTCAAACAAATACATTTTAGGATGAAACACTAAATCATTGTGATTGTCCCGCTTGTCCCCGAAGCAATAGAATTTAAAATTCTTTTGTTTGGTTTCAATTTCTTTTAGGGCAAGTAATGCGTTTGAATCGGTCGTTTTAAAATCAAGTCCCGCTATTATTTCGATCTGGGCATTGTTTTCACGCAGGGCATAATCAAGCGATTTATAAATTTCATCTATGCCTGTACACCGCAGAAACGCCACGGCGATTTTTACCTGCGTGCTTTCAAGAAGCTCGCTTTTCAGAACATCGGATAGCGGATAATTGGTATTTGAAAGTATTTGTATTTTTGCCGCCATTATGCTACTTCTCCTTTTACCTTTATTTTGGCGGAGGCGGAGGAGTTGCGGGGGTGAAACCCCAACTGTGGGGAGATACTTCCTCCCACAAATTCAATTTTCGACACGCCCTTTTCTTTTACGCCTTTTACAGCGCAAAGCGTATTTATTTTTTTAATAAGGTGAAATGTTGCTATAAGCGGCTTTATATTGTAACCGTCTTTTGCGGAGTACTTATTCAGATCGGGATTAGGATATTGCCATTTAAGGAAACTGCGAAAAAATATGTCGCCCAAGTCATAATTTTCTGAAAGAAAAGTTTCGCCGAATGTCGTTATTTTTATTTTCTTTCCAGCGTCAATATAGGCCAACCCCATTTTTTCAAGCGGGTTGAACGACTGCCGTCCCCGCATTTCGCCGCCGCCTTCGTAATTTTTGGCGTTTAGTATTTCTTCCGCTTGTTCGTAGGTAATTGAATCGGAATGAAGCCATTCTAAGTGTTCTTTGCTTAATGTCTTTTCAAATTCGGGAACATTTATCCCGTATGCTTTTTTCTGGAGCAATAAAATCTGATATTTTTTTTGCGTGCCTTTATTCCAGACTTCACCTTCCAGTTCCTTGAGGACTTTTAGGAATGTGCGAATGCGTTCAGGGTTTCTAAGAGTTGTCGATACTGACCAAAGTCTCATATTGTAATTCCTTAATTAGTTATTTTTTTATTTAGCTGAAAAGAATGTCAAAC
>JAIROC010000104.1 GCA_031257735.1 Bacteroidales bacterium
TTGTACATTTGGACGGCATAGTTTGCCTTATCCACACTCAACGAAATTTGTTTGTAATCACGGCTGTTGAACGCTAAATCAGCTATACGATGCAGCAATCCCGTCCCAATCCCCAAACGGCGATATTTTTTGAAAACCGCCATAGCCAGCTCGGGCGTTTCGGAATCAATGTTGCCGAAACCCTTGATTTCGCCGTTCAAAATACGCAGCCACGCGCCGCCGGCAATTTCCCCGTTTAATTCGGCAAACAGACAGAAATCGCCTTGCTTCTTCCCAAAATCCCGGATATAAGCGTCGATTTCCGGTTTCTTGATGATGTCGCGCGGCAACGGTTCTGCGCCTTCGGGCTGAAAAATAGCTTCGTAAAGCAAATCTTCCAAAAGCGGAAAATAGTCGCGAACATTATTCCAAATATGGATATTGTTCGCATTTTCGGCAAGCGAGGCGGCGTCGGACAACTGCCATTCCCGTAATTCAAAGGTTTTATTGCTCATCATTTATCATTTTTTGAATAATCAGGTGAATAAAGTATTTCCGCCTCAAAAATCCCGATTGTCTTTTTAGTCCTCGACAACGGAAAAATCGCCGAATCTGGAACACACAACGAGTTGCTCCACCAAAACGGACTGTATCTGAAAATGTGGAACGAATACCAGCGGTCGGCACGGTGGACGTTGAAAAAGGAGAGGGGAATAACAATCTTTGTTCAGCATATGATATAATTGAGTATCATTGATTTACCTACTTATCTAGGGCTATTTTGTTACAATATTCTATTTGTTTGGCAAATTTTTTTTATGTGTTTTATAACTGTTTCGCAAACATCTTTGTAATCATCATCTGTTATTGGCTGTTGGTCACTACGCCATCCGCCGTGAGATAAATCTTGAATCAATGTATAGGATTTTATGTCATTAGGGATGTTTTTTTAATGTATTTGTCAATACTATCGCTTGAGGTTTCGATATTTTTGAATTTTGTCAAAGTTTCAATAATCTATCAGTCGGACTTGTCCCATCATCATTTAATAGCTGAGTCTTTTGTTTTTCCAAAATCCTGAATAGACGACTAATGAATGTTTTCCCACTTCCATTATTGGCAAACACGGCAATTTTTAAAGAACTTGATAGAATTTCTTTATCCAAATTCTCAAGTGGTGCAATGTTTTGGCACTTGATAGTTGTTTTTATTTTGTTGTTGTCAGGCATTATTATTTCGGTTTCCTGAAATTTATTATATTTTGGTGGTTGTGGTTGATTTTGAAAGCATACGGATAACCAAACGGATAAAGCGGTTTATTATCCTGCAATAAAACCGTTGTGCCAACAAATTCAAACCCGCAATTTTGCATACTTTTTACGATGTCCGCCTGTACACAAACTTCGACTTTATCTACTGTAAAATCGCTTATTATTATTGTTGCATATTTTCCTGCATTTAGCGCGACAAAACATTTTTTCATTATTTGTTCAAACGACTGCAAAAAATCTCTATAATTTTTTTTGTTGCCTAAATCATTTTCATATTCTGAATAATATTCAACTCCAATTCTGCTGCCGCTTCTAAAACCTTTTTCGCTTTGCTTTCGCAAACCCTCGCCTTTATTGCGTAAAATATTGTGGTACGGCGGGGAAGTTACAATATAATCAACAGTGTCTATTTTTTTTAGAATTTTATTTGCATCGCCGATATAATAATGAAAATCGTTGTTCTCTTTAAATCCTTTTTTACTTAATCGTTCTATCGCTAATTTTTTGTATTCCTCACTTAAATCAATGCCTATTCCAAACCGCTGCAAACTATTTGCTGCAATTAAAGTAGTTCCACTACCGCAAAAAGGGTCGAAAACAGACATTCCTTTTTTTGTGAACATACTAATCAATTTCATTATATCTTTAATCAGAAAGGGCGCAGGATGTTTGAAAGCATCTTTGTCATCAACACATTTTTCGGACAACCAAAAACTTTTTGTAAGTTTTAGCCATTCTTTACCTGTCAGGTCATTTAATTTATTTCTTCTATCAATTTTCCCATCCATTGTCAAAGTTCTTTTGTAAATATGTCAATTAATTGCAAATCAATTTTTCGAGAAGATTTTATATATTCAATTTCACTGTAAAAAATGTACTTCCAACTATAGTTTTTGAAATTATCCGTAAAAAGCGGATCATTTATTCCCAAAAATTCGTCTTTGCGTTTGTCCGGTATTACCATCAGTTTAGGAATTGCAACATCGACATTTGAAGCTCTTTGAATACCCGATGTAAATTTTGTAGTATTTTCAACCTCAATGATATATTCTATTTTGCTATCTTTGATCCACAGCATATCAATCATTGCAACCCTGTCAATCTTGTCTTTTTCTAATTGTAAAAAACTCAAATCCTTTAAATCCGCAAAATCAGACAATTTCTTATTATTGTAATTTTCGGATTGTTCTCGTTTGCCGATAAATACCTGATAGCCAATTCTATGCCCGATTTCTGATAAGAGGTATAGTATTTCTGTATGTTTTGTGTATTCTGCTTCTATTTCTAAACGTCGATACAGCCACTTGCCGTTTGATTTAGTGGCATATTTTTTCAATGTTTTATCAATGGACTTAATATCGGGAGTTAGTCCGTTTGGATAACGCTGGAAAATATCGCCTAAAACATCATCTAAACTGACGGCTGTTTTTCTGCGAAGTAAAGCAATTATTGATTCCTCTACTCTGTCGGTCAAAAGACGGTCGGGGTATTTGATATGATTGTGTGGATTGATAAACCACCAATAATTACCCGCTTTGTTGTCGTCGTTGGTTTTGATTGTAAATATTTTCCCAACTTGCTTTTCCAAAATGGATTGAATATTGCTATCAAAATCTTCCAAGTCGAAGCCAGCACTTGAAATTTCCGCCAAGATACCGTTAAACAGGAATTGATAAGGTGTCGGTTCGTTTCTTAAGGCAATAATTTCTATTACTTTTGTTAAGACAAAATGTTCAAATTCCGTTTTATCGCTGTTGATTTGTGTTGTTGTTGATTTTATGCAACGAATATAAAAGTCCGTTCCTGAAGTGCCATAAGGATTTGCCACATTTGCCTCGCCTGTTCTGCGGTTTTGTTGGTGAATCACTTTTTCTATTTTAAAACCGGCAAGCATTATAGATTTTAAAAACACATTCCAAATCAATAATTCTTTGTTGTGAAATGTGAATACGATTTTTCCATCTTCTTTAAGAAGTTTATATAGATGTTTCAGGGCATTTGTAAATCGTTGCTTGTAAATATCAATATCAATCACACCCTTTTTGATTGTAATTTCTGCGTCTAAATTCGGCTTGTATTTGGCATTATAATGTTTTAACCAATTTAGCCAAATCAATGACAAATCAAGATATTGTACCAATCCACCGTAGGGCGGGTCGGTCATTATAAAATCTATTGAATTTTCGGGAATGTAGTCAAGAATAGTATTTATATCAATTGTTCCATATTTTATGTCAAAGCCCGAAAGTTTGTTTTTTTGCTTGTTACTATAGCTCACATTTGTAATTTTTGGCAATTTTCCTATATAAGAAATTATAGAAGACAAACAACTTTCCACCGATTGTTTGCCAAGACAATTACCACGAAAAACCATCAATGCATTCATTTCCATTTTACGAGCTGCACAAATGTAGGCAGAACGCCCCCAACTTGTAGAAAAATCGCGATTTGCCGCTTCACGTCTTGGAACTGACATTTTCGTACAAAGATGCAATGTTTGAATAAATCCGAACAGCAACTGCTTTTTCAAATTATCGTCATTACATTTCAAAATTTCATCAAATATTTTTGAAAGCAAATATAAATTCCGCTTTGTCCAAAGATTTGAAAAATTGTTACCGCCTATACATCGCAGGAAATTTGCTGAAAATGAAGGCGATTGAGGAAATAATTCGTTGGGATACCAAAAGGGAATTTCAATATCGTTCATTGAATTGCCTTTTTCAATATCTGTTACATTGGGTTTTGAAAGGTAGCGACTGGAGTTCTTTTTTGTGTTTGGCTTTTTGTTTTCTTCAATGCCTATTTCGTAGAGTTCTCCACTGTTCCATTTGAAACAGACAACTTCCTCTAAATTTGTGCCGTTGCGAGATTGAGTAAAAAAGTATTCTTTGTAAATTTCATCACTTTTGATTATAGAAAGAATTTGATTTACCGCTGTTTTAAATTTGTTTTTGTCAAAAGGTGCGGACATTACCTCAATAATAAAAGAAGTAAGCGGGTTTAAGTCAAAAGCGATTGCTTTTCTTTTTGTCTTAACTGCCTCAAACACACTAATTGCACTGCCCGCACATGGGTCTAAATATAGTCCATTTTCGGAAGTGTAATTTTCGATATATTTTCGCCAAATATTATGAGGTTTTTTGCCCCAATATTTCATTGCCGTATAAATCGGCGGGCGCTTATCCTCTACTAATGCGTAATTTAATTCTTCCATAATCTATTTCGCTTTCGATTTTAAGTATTCAACTTTCTGTTCTGCCTCTTTAAGCACTACAATATCAGCATCTTCATCAAGAATTTTATATGCAATCTGATCGCTTAAAAATTGATGAAATAAGTCCTGCTCGTCTTGATTAAAGATTTTTGCAATTCTTGCAATAATATCTTTGTTTGCCTGCCGCTCATTCCGTTCAATTCTGCCCAAAAGAGAGGAATCTATATCCAACTGTGCGGCTATTGCCCGTATCGGCAAACCCGCATTTATTCGTAACTTCCTGATATATTCGCCAAAAGTTTCCATTACAATCATTTTTTATTTCCGCAAAGGTAATGACTTTTTTTGAACTGACAAATTTTGTCCTGAAAAAGGCCCTGACAATTATGATACCATATTTTTATAGTATTTCCCTCTCAAAAATCCCTACAAATGGGGATTGACAGATATTTCGACAAGGCGTACTTTTGTATTTTTTTTAAAAGGTATATTGCCATGATTGAAACAATCAAAAAAAGATTTGCGCTCTC